>NZ_JACJDP010000059.1:0-17519 GCF_014163575.1 Psychromonas sp. SR45-3 | reverse complement strand
ACTTTATTAACTTTATTAACCACCAAAATGATCGATAACGTAAGTGAATTAATGGTATTAGTGAGCACTCTTTAAGGATTGAAATGGATAGTAATACGTTTATACCACAAGCATTTATCGATAAAATGAGTACGATTTTGCCAGCTCATTTAAATATTGACGATTTAGTGGCTAGCTGCCGACGCCCTTTACGCCGAGCTATCCGCATTAATACGATTAAAATCAGTATTGAGGCATTTTTGGTCATTGCTGAAAATAAGAATTGGCAATTGACGCCTATCCCTTGGTGTACAAATGGATTTTGGATAGAACTTGATGAACAGCAATGCCCTTTAGGTAATAGTGCGGAACACTTGGCAGGCCTATTCTATGTGCAAGAAGCAAGTTCAATGATGCCGGTGTCCGCACTTACCCACCACTTCCAAGGTTCAGCACAATCCACCTTATTAGATGCCGCAGCCGCACCTGGCTCCAAAACAACACAATTAGCAGCCGAAATGAACAATCAGGGCTTGATCATTGCTAATGAATACTCATCAAGCAGGATCAAAATGTTGCACGCAAATATACAACGTTGTGGTATTAAAAACGTTGCCTTGACACACTTTGATGCCAACGTATTTGGGCAATGGTTACCTAACACTTTTGACGCTATTTTGTTAGACGCCCCTTGCTCTGGTGAAGGCACAGTACGAAAAGACAAACAAGCAATGAAAAACTGGGGGCAAGGTGCGATTGAAAGCATTTCAGCCACTCAGAAAACACTCATTGAAAGTGCATTTCAGGCGCTTAAACCCGGCGGAGTAATGGTCTATTCAACCTGTACTTTAAGCCTAGAAGAGAACCAAGAGGTTTGTTTGCACCTACAGGAAACCTACCCTGAGCAAGTTGAATTCTTATCATTAGGTGATTTATTTAAAGGGGCAGATAAAACAGTAACAGAGCAAGGTTTTTTACATATATGGCCGCAAGTTTATGATACAGAGG
The DNA here is from genome assembly GCF_014163575.1 of Psychromonas sp. SR45-3. NCBI lineage: Bacteria > Pseudomonadati > Pseudomonadota > Gammaproteobacteria > Alteromonadales > Psychromonadaceae > Psychromonas > Psychromonas sp. SR45-3. The sequence goes on along the minus strand of NZ_JACJDP010000059.1, from coordinate 16,532 downwards.
GGTTCTTTGTAGCAAGCATTAAAAAGACTGGTCATGTTGAATCCCCTCAAGCAAATAAACGCTTAGGTAAGTTTCCTTTTCAGCCTGCCGCTATAACAACGAAAGAAAAATTATTTAACTATTTTCAGCAACAATTTGGTATCACCGAAATAGAGGGGGTTTTATACCAACGAGATGATGAGTTTTGGTTATTCTCAGAAAATATAATTCCTTTGATTAATGAGTTACGTTTTTCTAGATTAGGAATAAAAATTGCCGAGCAATTTGGCAAAGGACGTAAATCAGGCTTCAAATGTACCCATGAATTTGCCACCTGTTATGGCCAACAAACAACATCATCGATTAACCTATTAGCGCATCAAGCACGAGAATACTTTCAAGGTAGAGATATCCATGATATCGATACTAAAAATAGCAAGGGCGAAGTGTTGCTGAGTTATCAGGGGTATATTATTGGCCTAGGTAAATCACTCGATAACCGTATTAAAAATAGTTTGCCAAGAGATCTGATCATAGATAAGAATCTATTTGAACAGTAATTATACGTGTTAATGCTTGAAAATAAGATTAGCTGGCTTTAGGGGCCAGCTAATCAATCATTGATAGCAGTGTTTGATACCTGAAGGGTTAAGCAATAATAAAAAATAAGCGATTATATTTAGTAGGCATTTTTATTTACAAAACCTTTGAAAACCGTCATGAAAATAATTTTTATATCAAAACTAATTGACCAAGTTCTAATATATTCTAAATCGAACTCAACGCGTTTTTCCATTTTATCAAGTGTATCCGTTTCACCACGCCATCCATTAATTTGCGCCCAGCCCGTAATACCGGGTTTGACGATATGGCGTAACATATAAAAATCAACTAACTTTCTATATTCTTCATTGTGGGCAACAGCATGTGGGCGAGGCCCAACTAATGACATACTGCCAGACAACACATTAATGAATTGTGGTAATTCATCCAACGACGTTCTACGTAAGAAATGCCCTAACTTGGTGATACGAGAATCCCCCTTTACCGCTTGTTTCACAAAAGAACCATTATCCATCGAATTCATGGAACGAAACTTCCATACATTAATAGGCCGCCCGTCTAAACCATAACGCATTTGCTTGAAAAAAACCGGCCCAGGAGAATCTTTTTTGATAAGCAAGGCAATGATTAACATCGGTAAAGCAATGACAGATAAAATCAATACTGCACCGACTACATCTTCAATACGTTTGATTAAACTTGCAGGCCCTGTCATTGGTGATTCATAGACACTAATAGTTTGAATCGAACCCACATTAGATAAGCGCGAGTTAATTAAATTAAAAGTAAAAAAGTCAGGTACTAAAAACACATCAACCGTCGTATCACCTAATGATCGAAGCAATTCCTCAATGCGCTTTTGAGCAGCTAAAGGGAGTGCAATATAGATGACATCGATTTCTCCGGCCTGCGCAGATGCTAACCCTTGGCTAATATCTCCTAGCAAGCAATCCATGTGCTTGGTGGTAGAACGATGATCAGCTCGATCATCGTAAAAGCCGAGTAATGTAAACCCAGTTTCAGGCTTATGAATAAGTTCATCTGCTAATAGTTCACCCGAAGATGTTAAACCAAAAATAGCGACTTTCTTAGTGTAATACCCTGCTCGTCTTCGTTTGAATAAAAACAGGTAAAAAAGAATTCGCCAACCAGCCAGTGCAAAACAGTTGATGATGATCCAAGAGCCGATAATCACTCGCGAAATATCTACGCTGGTTTTACTAAAGAATAGAAAGATAACGACACTAAAAATGCCTGCCACCCAGGATAAAAAAGTATAACTGGTGATACGAGAGAACTCTCCCACTCGCCAGCTACGGTAGAGCATTTGGCTTTCAGCAGAAAATGCAAAACCAAGTGAAGCGATTAAGCCAACCACCAAATAAGTATCTGTTAATTGTTCACCTTTAAAGTGAACAATTAAAAACAGAGTTAATTGGATAATGACAAAATCAATGCAACGGTATAATGCTGAATATGCATGAGCACTATTATCTTTAACATTGTGTTGAACAGGCATTTACTTCCCTTTAAAACATTTTTTTCGATAAGTTGAAGCCATAAAAGTAGTCACATATGGGTATTATTTCAACTTATAAACGGTTTTAATGCACGTATTAAATAATACCGCGTGTATCTATCACCACTTTTGTTGCAAACTGAGTGCGTTCTGTTGATTTAAATTGTTTATGATCCACTAAGACGACGACAACATTTGCTTTGTCTAAAGCATCGCCCAAGGAAGAAAGTGTCACGCCAGATTCTGACAAAGAAGTAGGAAGTTGCTTGATATTAGGCTCAACGGCAATAATATCGCCTAGCCCTTTAGCAACGAGGTCTTTAACGATTTCTAACGCAGGACTTTCTCGCAAGTCATCAATATCTGCTTTAAAAGCTAATCCTAAACAAGCAATAACAGGACGTTTGAATTCATCTGCGGCTTTACATATCTGATCCACAACATAATGTGGTTTAGCATCATTAGTCAAACGTGCTTGTTTAATTATTTTTGCTTCTTCAGGGCAACTATCAACAATGAACCAAGGATCAACAGCAATGCAATGCCCACCAACACCCGGTCCAGGGTTAAGAATATTCACTCGTGGATGTCGATTCGCTAGCTTAACCAGTTCCCACACATTAATTTTTAACTTATCACAGATAACAGAAAGTTCATTAGCAAAGGCAATATTAACATCACGGAATGAATTCTCAGTCAGTTTTGCCATTTCGGCTGTACGCGCATTGGTAACAATGCACTCACCACGTACAAATTGTTCATACAATTGTATCGCCAGTTGGCTACATGCGTCAGACATGCCACCAATCACACGGTCGTTTGAAACGAGTTCAGTTAATACATGTCCAGGTAAAACTCGTTCAGGGCAGTGAGCCACTTTGATATCGGCAGCGTCGCCTTTATCCTGAGGGAAAGTTAAGTCAGGTCGAGCCAACTTTAACCAACCCGCTAACTTTTCAGTGGTCCCAACAGGAGAAGTTGATTCTAAAATAACTAGATTACCCTTAACTAGCACGGGAGCAATCATATTTGCAGCGGCTTCGATATAGGATAAGTCAGGCGAATGAGATGACGTAGCATCTTCCTTGAAAGGAGTCGGCACCGCGACCATAAATACATCCGCAGGTTCAGCGGTTGTTGTCGCACGAAGTTTGCCAGTGGTGACAACACTTCGAACGACGATGTCTAAATCAGGCTCTACAATATGTATTTGACCTGCATTAATGGTATTAACCGCATCGGCATTAACATCAACACCTATTACGTCAAAACCACGAGAGGCAATCACAGCAGCGGTAGGTAGTCCAATATAACCTAGACCAATAACAGATATAGTTTTAAATGGCATTTTTTATTTAATCCTTTAATAATTCTTTAACAATACGAGCACATGCAAAACCATCACCATAAGGGTTATGCGATTTAGCCATTGTTTGATATTTTTCATCATCAGTTAATAACAAAATAGTCTCTGAAGTGATACGTTGAACGTCCGTGCCGACTAATTTTACTGTGCCAGCTTCAATAGCTTCAGGTCTTTCGGTGGTATCTCGCATCACTAAAACCGGTTTACCTAAAGATGGGGCTTCTTCCTGTACACCACCGGAATCGGTAATAATAAGATAACAGCGGTTCATGAGATATACGAAGGGCAAATAATCTTGAGGCTCAATTAAAAACACATTATTCAATGTACTTAATAGACGATTAACCGGCTCTCTTACATTGGGATTCATATGCATTGGGTAAACAATTTGCACATCGGGTTGTGCTTTAGCAATATTAGCCAATGCTTCGCAAATACGTTCAAATCCACCACCAAAACTTTCTCGACGATGTCCTGTCACTAAGATCATTTTTTTATTACTATCCAAAAAGGGAAACTGCTCAGCCAGAGAAGTTTGTAAGCCAGTATCCGATTCTAATTTTTGTTTAACCCATAACAAGGCATCAATAACAGTGTTACCCGTCACAACCACATGGTCATTGGGAACATGTTCTCTAAGTAAGTTAGATTTTGATAATTCGGTAGGAGCGAAATGATAGCGGGTTAATACCCCAGTCAATCTTCGATTTGCTTCTTCAGGCCAAGGAGAATACAGATCACCGGTACGCAATCCTGCTTCTACATGACCAATATCAATTTGCTTATAAAAAGCAGCTAATGAGGCAGAGAAAGTCGTCGTTGTATCCCCATGAACAAGTACAACATCAGGTTTAAAGTCATCCAGTACCTGCTTGAGGCCATTCAATATATTTTCGGTTACATCGAACAAATCTTGCCCTGGCTTCATGATATTTAAATCATAATCGGGCTTAATGTTAAACAACTGCAAGACTTGATCTAACATTTCCCTATGCTGAGCAGTCACACATACTTTACTCTCAATTCCAGGCTCTGCGGCAAGCTCATGAACCAAAGGCGCCATTTTTATTGCTTCGGGGCGTGTACCGAAGACTGTTAACACTTTTTTCATTTCAGAGCCTTACAAGTTATTCAATGCTTAATATACATAAGTCAGTTATTTAACTCTTTGATCTTAATTCAACTTTAAAATAGTTAAAAGCCAAAGTCTCAACTTACTCTCACATGTTCTGACTAACGAGTGTAGGTTACGTAGTTTTATTATATATAAAAAACATTATTGTTTGAATTTATCAATTATGACAGTTTTATTAATTAAAAATCAACTTATCACGTTGAAGATAAGCGTAATTTCTATTGTTATTACATAATAGCTAGTTTACGGGAAAGATCATTGACAATATCACTCCGATAACAATTAAATAAAGTTTAAATAATAACGAGAGAAATAAAAAGTCATAAAATAAAAACAGATAATGAGAAAGTTAATAGAATGAAGATGGGTTAGTGAATAAGGAGGCCATAATAGCAGTAAAAATTGCACTATCAAACTCTAAATTAATCATAAGCAACTGTTTTAATTAATTATAAAAAAACAAACTCAATTATGACATAAAAAAACAATAACAAACGAGCAATTCGTTTTTATAGTTTTTTCAGCGCTTAGGGGACATTTCATCAATGAACAATAATGTCACTATAAAAAGCGTTTCAAGCTGAATTACTGCTCACTTACGTAAATCACTATTTTTATAAATAACTCATGCGCTATCAAAATATACGGATCCATTACTTACAGGGTTTTAAAATAACAGAGTTCATTGTAAAAACAGCCTAATAACGCTCAAAAAATTCACAAAATAAATCGTTAGTATTATCTTAATTATATAAACAAATAAGCTTTTGAAATTTATTGTCATCATTTAACTGTAATTCAAAATATCCACGCACACCTAGCTGAGTAAAAAAAGGGACAAAACGCATCGCAGGTAACTGCAACATTGCGCCTTGTTCGCTACGCACTTTCACTACCGTATTAGGAACACGATATAATTTTTCAAACTCTTGGTAACTGATGCTTATTCTAAAATGATACTGCTTCATTACAACTCCTAGTAATGGTCAAGTGAGTATAACGTCCTAATGACGCATAAGGTTCGTGTTGACAATACTTCAGTTCCATTGCCAATAACTGTTCAAAATTATGTTCAGAAAAGTCTGCAGATTTCATATAATCATGTAAAACGCGGACGCCGGTTTTTTTTATGACAGACATGTTTGCACGTTTAAGCCAATCAAGTACATCGGCTTCAAATAAGGGATTCGTAGGTGATAAGCGCACTACCTTTTTCCGTGGCATGCCTAACGCGACAAAATTCAAATTACCCGATACTAAATTAAAGAAACGTTGTGCCTCTTTATTGTAAAACATCAATGACACTAAGCCATCATCATTGAGCCAGTTTAATAAACTATGTAAGGTCGATTCAGGTTCAGCTAACCACTCTAATACCGCATGATTTAGAATCAAATCAAACTGTCCCTCAATATGTTCATTTAACGCTTGAATCGCACAATGTAATACGGTTACATTGTTTTTATAGGGTTTATCCGCTAATTGTTGTTTAGCGACCGTAAGTAACTCACCAGAAATATCACATAACACCACTTGATGACCTAAAGCAGCTAGTTTTTGACTAAAATAACCAAAACCACCGCCAGCATCTAAAATACGTAATGTTGGTTTGTTTAATCGCTGCATGCACGCTAACAACTCTCGCCAAACAACCTCTTTTCGGATTGCACCTTTATCGCTTCCATAAATATTATTAATAAATTTTTGTGCTATAGGGTCAAAATTATGATCAATCACTAAATTATATTCTCATCTTTATTGGTTTTTGTTAAAGGGAGGAGGCGCTTAAAATGGCCTTTATTTACCTAAATTAACGTGACTTATTTGAATTAACAGCATTTTCCTTAAAAATTGCACTTATTATGCAAACATAAGCTAAAAAGCAGGCATAAAAAATAGGCAGCTGTATTATCAATACAGCTGCCTCTTATAATAAATTAACGTTATTTTTTAGATTTCATCTGCTCAATAAACCAAGTGATAATGCGATCATACAACTTATCACCTAAGAAATCATCTTCGACTTGATGGTCGATACTAGGGTTATCATTTACTTCAACGACGTAAACATTACCTTGTTCATCTTCTTTTAAATCAACGCCATATAATCCATTTCCAACGCCGTCAGCAGCGGCTATTGCGACCTTTTTAACCTTTTCTGGCACGTCTTCAAAAGCTAAAGTAACAGAGTCACCACTAAATTGGTCGCTGTCTTTATCTTTTTCATGATTGTATATTTGCCAATGGTTTTCACTCATAAAGTACTTACAAGCAAACAAGCCTTCACCGCCTAATACACCAACTCGCCAATCGTATTTTGTATAGAGAAATTTTTGTACCAAGATCAAGTCACTTTTTTTCAGCATTTGTTCGAGCACAACTTTCAATTGATCAACATCATCAACTTTTTTAACGCCGATACTAAAAGATCCATCGGGGATCTTTACCACCAGCGGAAAACCAAATTCATTAATTAATGCGTTTAATACTGATGCTTTAGCGCTTGAGACAAATCGCCCTGGAATACCTGGTAGTTTTAAACGGTCTAATAGATTAGCCATAAAAATTTTATTAGTGCATTTTAAAATAGAATTGGGATCATCCAGTACAACGATCCCTTCCGAGGCTGCCACTTTTGAAAACTTATAAGTATGGTTACTAATCGAAGTTGTTTCACGAATGAATAACCCATCGAATTCATTTATTCTAGCAAAATCCTTTTTCGTAATTAACTCTGAATAAACAGCGTGTCTTTCACAAGATCCCATAAATTTCTCAATGGCTATCTTGTCACTGGGCGGCATTTTTTCTTCAGGGTTAACTAAAATAGCAAGGTCATAAAGGTACGCTTTTTGTTTTTTAGGTGTACGCCACATTCTATTACTGTACTTTTCTAAAGCACTAGCAAAAAAGTCTTGCTCTAGGTCGGAGAGTTGGTTGATATTAACTGGTACAACGGAGTCAATCTGCCAGAAAGTATTTTGTATTAATGTCACCTCTAAAATCGGGCATGGGTAATACTCAAAAATTTGACGAGCAAGCTTATCGAAGTCTTTTATTTGCGACTTACTGAAATAAACTTTAAAGCTTAATTTCTTAATGTCACCTTCTTGCTTAAGAAATTTACTATTCATATTAGTAGTGATCTGCTGTAACGCATCGAGATCATTAATGTATAAACTTTTTTTACTGAGATCATTGATTGTTTTTAAATTGGGTAATACCTTATGGTTTCTCGCTTCCGCTAAGAGACTACAATAGTATCCATGAGACAAATACTTATACTTTCTTGATAAGTTTAAAACCCTAAGATTTTTAGCATTTTGGTATTGTTGATCAAATAAGTAACTATCGGTTGTTACCACTTGTTCAGTAGGAAAAAACGGTTGCCAATCTTCTATTTTATCAACGACTACAATAAAGTTATCCACAAAATTTCCTCTCCTATATAATTGAGCCGATTCTGAACCTAAAGGATTAATAAGGAAAGTTAAATATGCAGTATCGTAAGGCAAAAATAGAAGATATTAAGCGCTTGCTGGACATTGAAAATTTAAATTTTAATTATGACCAACTGACCCGTAAAAATTTTCATTATTTTATACAACAAGGTCACTGTGACCTTATTATGCAGCTAAGAAACAATACAATAAGCGCATACGGGTTATTGCTTTACCGTAAAGGCAGCCGCAGGGCTCGTTTATATTCATTGGCAGTTCACCCTGACTTTCACGGCCAAGGTTGTGGTGAAAAATTAATGTGCGAGCTAGAACAAGTCGCACAGCATCATCAGCGCCATTTGATTAGATTAGAAGTGAAGGTAAGCAATACTAATGCTATAAGGTTGTATCAAAAAATAGGCTATGTACAGTTCACTATCAAACCCGCTTATTACGCTGATGGTCAAGATGCATTGTGTTTTGAAAAGAAATTATAAGATTCAATAAAGGTCATACATGATATTTGTATTAAAAAAATGGATTGGAGGGTTATTAATGCCACTGCCCTTCTCTTTATTATTATTATTAGTCAGTTTATTACTGCTTTTTTTTAGTCGACGTCAGCTATTAGCTAAAGCTCTCGCGTTATTTAGTTTCATCATTCTCTTTGTGTTCAGCTTATTACCAAGTGCTTATCACTTAGCAAAACCTCTAGAGCGCCAATATCCTCCATTGCTAGTTGCAGAACAATCTTTGGACTATATTCTAGTATTGGGTTCATCGGGTATAAATGATAAAAACTTGCCAATTACAGGACAACTTTCCGCAACGGCACTAAGTCGTTTTAGTGAAGCATTACGGCTCTATTATGCGAACCCTAATGCCATCCTTGTCGTTTCAGGCTCAGGCTTTGGAGATACAAAGAGCCATGCGCAATTATTACAAACACTGGCTTTGACATTTACAATACCTGAACAAAGAATCATACGATTAGATAGCAGTAAGGACACACAACAAGAAGCGCAACAAATGTCTACACTGATACAAGGTAAAAAAGCAGCGCTAGTAACCTCAGCAACGCATATGCCAAGAGCCATGGCTTTATTCAGGCATTATAATCAATATCCAATAGCCGCACCGGCGATGTATATTGCTAAAGAAAACACACATAGTCTACCTGCCTATTATTATATTCCATCGGCTTATCAGTTATATAAATCACAAGTCGCTTTACACGAGTATCTCGGTTTTTTACAACAATGGTTGGTTAGGACACTAGCTGATTAAAATAATACCAATCTGGATAAATAAATGGTCTATTTAGGTGTTAGGGAAAATGGATGATAGCAATGCGTTGATTGCAGTAACTAGTTATTCTTAACACAAAATATATTGGATAATTTTGAACAGCTTTAGGTGGCCCCTGAATGGTGAATAACAGGGTGTTCTGAATCAAATCAACAACGAAGCTAGGATTCATTTTAACAAGCATAAATGACTAGATAATTACTTAGATTGGCATAACTACCACTACAAGAGTAGAGCATAGATACATAAGCTATAGAAACTAATGAGTGAAAAGCGAATGGTAAAATTTAAAGGTTTAGTGATATACAAAAGAGTCTGCAAGAGCAGACTTTATTTGACTATTATGTGGGTATTGAGCAACTGTTTTGATTGGCAATAAATAGTAGTAAATAAGTAATTAACCCATTTAGACCAGTTGTGATGGTCTTTTAATTACAGCTTGCCCAACAACAACATGCTCACCATTAAAGGTCATGGTTGGTGAACCGTATAGTTCATAACCTTCACTTAATACTTTAGTGATTCGACTGCAAAACTCGGCGTCATCTTTACCCGTGATTAGTTTATAACTATCAATTGAATTTGGCATATTAATATCCTTTAATCGTGCTTATGAAGTCATTTCAGCATACGATGAATTAGCGTAAAGGCCTATTATTTATAGACAAAATTGTGAATAAACAGTGTGGATGACTAAAAATACGGCATTTAATCAGCCGTATTTAGTGCATTTACCATCTCATCAAAGCATTTCAACATAAACAATAATATACGAAGGCGTATATAAAGTTTAATTGTGTCTTGTAAAAGTTAAGGACGATACACTTTCACATTATTGAAACCCGCTTCTTTCAAATATAAAGCTTGTAATTGACTCATCACACCACGGTCACAATACAGTAAATAAGTTTTATCTTGAGCAAGTGTTTCGAATTGGCTACCTAGTTTAAAGAAAGGAAGATGTTGTACTTCAACCCCATCTAACTGTAATGGCTTATCTTCTTGTTCATCGGCAGATCGAATATCTAACACAATGTCATTAGTAGAGAAACCTGATACTGATTCGACTTCAGTCACTTGTTCTTTTGCTGCCGTTGCAATGTCTTTAATATCGAGAGTCTGCGCTTCAGCCACAACTTTATCAATTAATGACATATCAAAGTTAGCTTCTTCACTCTCAATCTTGCTCATCACCGCTTTAACCGTTGGACGCTGAGAGATAACACCACAGTACTCAGGAATCGTTTCAGAAATTTCTGCAGTACCAATTTCACGTGCACAATCAATAATCTCTTGTTTATCGGTTGCAACTAGCGGACGTAAGATCAGCATGTCAGTCACTTGGTCAATCACAGATAGATTACGTAATGTTTGACTGGAAACCTGACCTAATGCTTCACCTGTTACCAATCCTTCAATTGCTAAATTATCAGCCACTTTGCGTGCAGCACGCATCATCATACGCTTCAGTACAACCCCCATTTGGCCGTTATCCACTTTTTCTAGGATTTCAGCAACAACAGGCTCAAAAGGCACAGAAACAAATTTCACACGATGAGAAGCACCAAAGCGTTCCCACAAATGATAAGCGACTTGCTTCACACCAATTTCATGAGCTGCACCGCCCAAATTAAAGAAGCAGTAATGTACACGAGAACCACGTTTCAATAATTTGTAACTAGAGACGCCTGAATCAAATCCACCAGAGATAAGGGATAACACTGATTCCTGTGTTCCTAGTGGGAAACCGCCTAAGCCTTTATAACGTTGATCAACCATGAATAATTTATTTTCATTAATTTCAATGTTAACAGTAACGTCAGGATTTTTTAATTTAACTGAAAGCGCATCCGTATGCTGATTTAAACCACCACCAACATAACGCTCTACTTCATTTGAGCCGAAGTCATGGGTACCGATACGCTTAGCACGAACACAAAATGTTTTACCCGCTAAACTTTCACCAAAACTGACTTTAGTTTGTTCGTAAATATCATGAATATCGGTAAAAGTACTTTCGCTTACTTCTAAAAAATGTGCAATACCAGGTGTACTTTGTAAATAATGAATCACCTTCGCTTTATTATCAGGATCATTATTTTCGCTGCGTACAATAATTTTATCCCACTCTAAAATCACTTTTATTTCTTCATCATGACGAGTAAGTACGTTACGGATATTGCCTTGTAACATTTTGCTGAAGCGCTTGCGCACAGGTTTACTTTTCATCATAATTTCTGGAAAAAGTTTGACGATAAATTTCATGGGTACCACTCTTGAATTCAGGACTGTAATAATTTTGAAGTGCGAATTATACGCACTACGTTGTTGTGCGCAATCTTTACTCGGGCTGTAATCGTTTTAAGTTGATTTCACAACTGCCTTTATTGGCAGCAATATACAAAACATTGTCAGTAATCGTCATACTAAAATCCATTGTACGTTCAACTAAAGCGGCCAAAACTTGAATTTGCTCAAACTCAAATTGAAACACTTCTGCATTAATAGTCGCAAAATCTTTTTTTGACTGTTTCCACCAAACACCAGATTTAGTGTTGAACGTATAAACGATTGTCTGTTTAGCTTGTCGACTAGCTTTTTTAATACGATCAAAAGCAGGTTCACCGACATCAATCCATAACAAAAATTCATCGCTATAATTTTTAGCCCAAATATCTGGGTCATCGGCCTCACTCAAGCCTTTAGTGAAACTTAAAAACTCTTGGTTATTAAGTACAAATGCAAGAATACGTGTCACCATGCGTTCCGTTGTTTCCGATGGGTGTTGTGCAATAGTTAACGGAATAGTTTCATAAACATCTTGATCTAAGTTAGAAACATTAATGTTCATTTTAAAAATAGTAGGCTTTAACGCCATGTTCTTTCTCCAAAAAAAAACCACGTTATAAAACGTGGTTTAAAATTATTTAATCACTTGAGAAAATGATTATACAGGCATTTTCGCCAATTCTTCACATACCATATCACCAAACTCAGCAGTACTAACTAAATTTGCTTCACCTGGCTTAGATAGGTCTGATGTTGAGTAACCATTTTCAAATACGCTTTGCATTGCATTCCAAAGGTTTTTAGCTTCTTTTTCCATACCAAAGCTCATCTCTAGCATTAGCGCCACAGAACCGATCATTGAGTATGGATTTGCAATACCTTTACCAGCGATATCTGGCGCAGAACCATGTGAAGGTTCGTAGTAAGATTTCTCAGGACCTTTACAAGCAGAAGGCATTAGACCTAAAGAACCTAAAATACCACCACCTTGATCACTTAAAATATCACCAAACATGTTTTCCATTACCATTACGTCAAACATAGTTGGTTTTAGACATAGGTATGTCGCAGCAGCATCAACTAAAATGTTGATCACTTCCACTTCAGGGAAGTTTTTGCTTTCTTCTTCTACGATTTCATTCCATAAAACGCTTGATTTTAACACGTTTGATTTATGGATATTGTGCATCACTTTTTTACGTTTCATTGAAACTTCAAAACCAACACGAACGATTTGACGGATTTGATCTTCATCGTATTCTAATACTTCACGAACAAAACGTTTACCATCAGCATTTACGCCAGTTTCTTTTTCACCAAAGTATAAGCCACCTACTAGTTCACGAATTAACATGATATCGATACCATCACCGACAACAGATGCTTTCAACGGAGAAAAATGTGCTAATCCTTTCGGTAAATACACAGGACGAAAGTTAGCATAGGTATTGTAACGACGACGTAATGGCAATAAAGCACCACGTTCAGGTTGCTCATCTACAGGAATTTTTTTAGAGTCTTCATGATTTAAACCAATCGTCCCTTTTAGAATTGCATCAGCTTTGTCACAAGCTGCTTTAGTTTCTTCAGGGAAAGCTTTACCAGTAGCAAAATAAGCAGCGGCACCAAATAAAACGTCGTTTAATTCAAAGTTAACATCTGCATTACGCTGTTCAACTAACTTTAAAACTTTTACTGCCTCTTTCATTACTTCAGGACCGATACCGTCACCTGCTAGTAAAGCAATGTTATATGTTGTCATTTTTTTTCCCTAAATGAATTATCGAATTGTATTTATACTCGTCAGTTTTTAACCTTTATGCCTAGAATCTTTTCAACTCACAGCTTGCTGGTTTTTAGATATTGAATAATAACGAGTAAGCATGCTTGGCATAATAAAGTAAAAGCACACTAAGTTTCAATTTTTGAAACACTTTTTTAGCATATTTAAGCAAAATAAGTGAATATTAAACAGGATTATCAATATCTATAAAGATCACATCAAGATCCATTTCTACAGCTAACCATTCACCTAAGGCTTTTACGCCATAACGTTCCGTTGCATGATGCCCCGCCGCAAAGTAATGAATCCCCATTTCTTTAGCAATATGCGTAGTACGTTCAGATATCTCGCCGCTAATAAATGCATCAATCCCTTGTTCTGCAGCAATAGTAATGTAATCCTGTCCGCCACCTGTACACCAAGCAATGGTTTTAATCTCTGGTTTACCACCATCTATCCATAAAGGGGTTCGTTGCAACTGTTGGGTAATAGAGGCAACCAGTGTTTGTGGCGTAATCGCATTTTCAAATTTCCCAACTCGGCCTACACTGCGTTTATCCCAAGGTTCAAGTGGTCGTCTATCAATAATATTGAGTAGTTCAGCCAATTGTTTATTGTTGCCTAATTCAGGATGTACATCTAAGGGTAAATGGTAGGCATAAAGATTGATGCCATTCTCTATCAGCGCTTTAATACGATGATATTTCATGCCAACAATTTGTTGTGCTTCCCCCTTCCAGAAAAAACCGTGATGCACTAAAATTGCATCCGCATTATGGGCAATAGCCGCATCAATTAATGCCTGATTAGCAGTAACCCCGGTCACCACTTTTTTGACTTGCTCACGGCCCTCTATTTGTAGACCATTAGGGCAATAATCTTTAAATTGATGTATTTCTAAAAACTGATCCAGCTTATTAGCAAGTTTACGGTTATTCATAGTATTCACTTTTCTTGATGTATTTAATGGGGAATTTGATCATTATAAAAACAAATAAGACTTCATAAAATAGGCTAATATTGGTTCATTAGCCTTTGATATTCATAATCAAATTGTTACCCATAATAAAATGGTTTTTCATCATAAAATGTTCTGCATAATGAAAGCAAGAATCACTTTGATTCAAACGCACCAATATCCGGCGCTAGACCACTATAAGAGAGAGAAATTAAGTCGCCTTTTCCCCAAGTTATGTTTTTATCTAGGTATATTTTATTAGACAGCCTATCAATTTTTACAATTGTTGCAACTTGTGGCTTTTTAGATGCGATTGACGCTGAGCGAACCATAATTTGATCCCCTGTTTCATTAGTAATCCCTGCTCCGTCGTAAAAGAACTGACTATCTTGTACTTGAAAACTATCCCCCTCCCCCGTTGCGCTTATTATTTTACTTAGATGTAGGCCAGTATCAAGCATAGGGCTGTCGGTTGATAATCTATAATCATGCTGTTTTTGATTAACAAACAAGGGATCACTGGCTAAAGTGTCCTTAAAGCGAACCGGTATAAAGCTGCCTTCAAAGTCATACACGCTCATCTCGCGAGAGTTTCCCCACAAACCAATCACTTTATCACTGAGGTCACTGCTAATATTGTTATTAACAAACCATTCATCCCCTTCTTTTTGACGAAACAGTACTTGTTTTGCATTGTTATCACTGCATTGGCTTGCACCTAATCCTTGATTATTCCAAAGAATATTATTGATAAACTGATTATCAGTAAATTTTTCTATTTCACTGCCAATGGCAATACCAACACACCAGTTATCATGAAAAGTATTATGATAAATTCGATTGCTATAATTATAGGTTGCTTCAGGTCGATAACTAGCCAGGCTGAATCCAACATTAGTATGATAGAAAGTGTTAAAGCGGATCAAACCATGTTGACCAGCATATTGGATCCCGTTACCACCACTTGCAGAATAATAACGCACCGCATCTTTAAACACATTATGCTCAATCAAATTATATTGGCTCGCATCCAATACCTCACTTTGCTGCCTAAAACGTCCATTGCCATGCCAATTCATGGTGCCCTGTTCGCAATCAAATACCGCCCCTAACTTTTGCTTTTTATTACTGAATATATTATCTCGAATAACATTAAAACTACCGCATTTGATATTCCAAACATCGTGCCCTGCCAGATTCATCGTATTGCCTTGAACACGGTTATAATTTGCATGCACGAGTGATAATAGATCCGTGCCTTTTTGAAACAGGTTATTAACGATTTGATTGTGATGGCTAAAAGCGACATACAAGCCGCCTCGTTTGCTTGCACTTCGCCCCTCATTATAAATACTTGAACCAGTGAACTTGTTATTAGTGAAAATATTATGGTGGGCATTTAAAAAGCGACCAAAACCAATGCTTTTATCGACGCCAATTCCGTTCACTACAATGTATGACACTTCATCTAACCATATCGCACCATACTCTTCCCCATGATCAATAGAATTAACATTATAAAGTGTCACTTTTTCATTTTTATAGGCGCTAAACGCGATATAAGCCTTTGCATTACCCGATTTAGTGACATGTAAAGCTTGTTTAAAACGTCCTTCACGTAACAGAAATAGATCCCCTGCTTT
This sequence comes from Psychromonas sp. SR45-3, assembly GCF_014163575.1. Lineage (NCBI taxonomy): Bacteria > Pseudomonadati > Pseudomonadota > Gammaproteobacteria > Alteromonadales > Psychromonadaceae > Psychromonas > Psychromonas sp. SR45-3. The sequence continues at coordinate 548 of NZ_JACJDP010000059.1, read as the reverse complement.
CGCCATTTTATTAGCCGTTGATAAATTGCTAACAGCCAACCAATGTCCTTGCCCGCATTTACGAGTCGTTGGTTGATAACGTTCACAGCTTGTTTTCAATTTAGGATCAATAAACACATACCTTGAAAAGGCAGGCAGGTTAAATTGTTTTAATAGCGTATTAAAGGTGGGATCAGGCAAAGATTGAGCTTGGATAGAAGTCGTTAATAAGCCGCTAATGAAGAACACCGAGCAATAAAATATTCGCAACATAAAGTATTCCTTTTGTAGCAGTCAATACCAATGAAAAATAATACAGCACTCAATACAATATATAATCTGGCTATATGAATTGGTTTGTAATGGTAGCAGTTTTAGCTGTAGTGCTATTTTATAGCAAAACGCAGTTAATGAAGTGCCTAAAATAATTTGAAGATAAATATCTTGTAACTACTCAGCACTCATTAAAACTGAGTGCTTTTTACCAAAATAAAAACGTAAATGCTCAGGGCTAAGCTATTTATGCTTAGTTCAAGGCGAAAAAGCGCAGTTTAGTGGTTTAAATGAGC
>NZ_JACJDP010000058.1:0-18259 GCF_014163575.1 Psychromonas sp. SR45-3 | reverse complement strand
CTCATTTAAACCACTAAACTGCGCTTTTTCGCCTTGAACTAAGCATAAATAGCTTAGCCCTGAGCATTTACGTTTTTATTTTGGTAAAAAGCACTCAGTTTTAATGAGTGCTGAGTAGTTACATTGTTTTTACATCTTTGAATGATTACGGGTAATAGCGGATCCTATTAATGACCATTTTCACCATTTTCACTGTTTTCAATGTTTGATTTAAGGTCATGCCAAAGAGGTTTCTGTGCAAATTTATCACTGATAAAATCAATTAATAAACGGCAACGGTGAGATAAAAAACGTGTTTGTGGATAAACTGCATAGGCATGTAAATTGGGCAATTGGTGATCCGTTAATATCGCGACTAATTCCCCGCTAGCGATGGCTTGATGAACAATAAAGAGTGGTAACGCTACAATCCCCTGCCCATTAATGGCGGACATTTTTAAAAAATCGCCATTATTAGCTTTCATTCTTGCACTCACATCAAGTTGATGTTGTTTATGCTGCGGGTCTTTGATGTGCAATTTATTGTGACCATTTTGTGTATATTGTAATAAACGATGTTGACCTAATTGAGCGAGATTTTTAGGTTGTCCATATTGCTTTAAATATTCAGGGCTTGCACATAAACAATGGCGGATCGCTGTTAGCCGTTTTGCTTTTAACGTTGAATCTTTTAAGTCTGAAATACGAATAGCAAGCTCGTAGCCTTCTTCCACTAAGTCAACATGGCGATCAGAGAAGTCGATATCAATACAAAGGTTATCGTGTAATTGACTAAATTCATCAAGAATAGGTGCAAGGTGTGTTAAACCAAAAGACAAAGGGGCCGTTAAGCGTAATGTGCCTTCAATATTGGTACTAATGCCACTTGTTTGTGCATTTAATTCGGCTACATCATTAAGAATAGTTAACGCTTTCTGATAATAAATTCGCCCTGCATCGGTAAGGTGAGATTGGCGAGTGGTACGTGATAACAACTGCGTATCGAGTTGCTGCTCAAGTTCCACTAAACGCCGACTCACGGCAGATTTTGCAATATCTAATTGTGCAGCTGCTTTACCAATGCCTCCCGCTTCTACGATACGAACAAACAGTGCCATGTTTTCCATCTGTCCCATTTATTGTTCTCCATTTGGCAATTATAAATTCAAATTATTGCTGTTTATTGTCAATACTTCAACAGTTATGATTTGTTCATTGGTAATATTTGATCATTAATAAGCTTTATTCATTAACAACCTTTATTCATTAACAATCTTTATTCATTAACAACAACAGGGGGAGGAAACGATGAATGCGATAACCGAATCTAATAGGCATGATGTACTTGATAACTCAGATAATCGTCGTGAGCGGAGCATCAATAAAATTGTTTCTGGTGTGCCAACATCCGATGGTGATGGTGTTAAGTTAACGCGTATTATTGGCTCTCCACAGTTGGATATGTTGGATCCTTTTTTGTTATTAGATTGTTTTGAAAGTGACCAGGCTGAAGATTATATTGGAGGCTTTCCTACTCACCCTCACCGAGGTTTTGAAACGGTGACATACCTGTTGAATGGTAAAATGCGCCATAAAGATAGCGCAGGTAATGAAGGCGTTATTGAACCCGGTGGTGTGCAATGGATGACAGCTGCGAGAGGTATTTTACATTCTGAAATGCCAGAGCAAGAGCATGGGTTATTGAAAGGATTCCAATTGTGGGTGAATCTGCCGAGCCATGCAAAAATGAACAAACCGCACTATCAAGAGTTTTTGCCAAACGCGATGGCGCATGAAGAATCGAGTAACGGAACAAAAGTTAATGTGATAGCTGGAACGACTAATCAAGGAACCACTGGAGCCGTTACTAACATTTATAGCGAACCTTTGTATTTAGATGTGCATTTACCTGCTGGGGAAGTATTCACACAAGCGATTACGCTAAACCACAATGCATTCATTTATGTTATTGAAGGTGAGGTCAGCATACAAAGTGCGGATCATCTTGATGCTATCGAAGCGACAAAGTTAGCTGTTTTAACTGATGGCGAACAAGTTTCTATAGTAGCTGGACAGAAAAATAGCCGATTTTTATTAATTGCCGGCAATCCTTTTAATGAGCCTGTTGTACGTCATGGACCTTTTGTTATGAATACAAGAGAGCAATTATTACAGGCCTTTGATGACTTTAATCAGGGTAAGTTTGCCTAGCTAAGCTAATCTAGTCAACCAAACTAAACTTAGCCAAACTAAGTCTAGTCAAACAACATTGAGGAGTATGTTATGGGATTGTTAGTCGATGGACAGTGGCATAACCAGTGGTACGATACCAAATCAAGCAATGGTAAATTTGTTAGAAGTGAATCACAATTTAGAAACTGGATCACCGCTGATGGTCAAGCTGGACCAACAGGTAAAGCGGGCTTTAAAGCAGAAGCAGGGCGTTATCATTTATATGTTTCGTTAGCGTGTCCATGGGCGCATCGCACCTTGATCTTTAGAGAGTTAAAAGGTTTGCAATCAATGATTGATATCTCTGTAGTGAATTCTCTAATGGCTGAGCAGGGTTGGACCTTTAAGCCGGGGCCGGGTGTAATTGAAGATACTGTTAACCATGCTTCACTGGTTCATGAATTATATACTTTGGCTGATGCTAATTATTCTGGGCGAGTGACTGTGCCTATTTTATGGGACAAACAACAAAAGACGATTGTGAGTAATGAATCGGCAGATATTATTCGCATGTTTAATAGTGCCTTTGATGGTATTGGTGCCAGTGAAGGCGATTATTATCCAGCATCTTTACAGAATCAAATTAACGAAATAAATAATTGGATTTATGGAGATATTAATAATGGAGTGTATCGCGCAGGTTTTGCTACAACACAAACGGCCTATGAAGAAGCTGTAAGTGCATTGTTCGAGGCGCTAGATAAATTAGAACTGCGTTTGAGTTCACAACGCTATTTACTTGGTAAGCAACTAACCGAAGCCGACTGGCGCTTATTTACCACTTTAATACGTTTTGATGCCGCCTATGTGGGGCACTTTAAATGTAATAAAAAGCGCATTGCTGATTATCCGTCACTGTCTCATTATGTTCGCGATTTATACCAGCATCCAGGCATAGCTAAAACAGTCGATATTGACTATATCAAAGCGCATTATTATGGCTCACATGAAACCATTAACCCGACAAGAATTATCCCTGCTGGCCCTGATCTTGATTTTATGCAAGCACATGATCGACTGCGCTTTGCTTAAAGCAATTACTTTATGAAAATACTTTATAAATCAACAATAAATATTGAAATTAATAAAGTGATGTAATATAAAAAGTAAGAAATAGCCCTATATTTAACATTCAATATTTTAAATTTAATATAGGGCTATTTTAATTGAGTTCAGTTTAGCTAACGCTGTTAATAAAACAGGTTAATCCATAAAAATTGTCAGTAACTCGTTCAGGTATCTATGTCCTAATGGAGTTACTTGACAGGTGTCAGTTGATACTCGTATTAAGTTTTTATCTGCAGCTTGCTGTAACTGCTTCTCTAATACACTGCGTGCTAAACCGGTATAATCTTCAAATTCAGTAAATGGAATGTCTTCCATTAAACGTAATCTATTCATCATGTATTCGAAAACCAGCTCCTCTTTGGGCACTGTATTATAATCATCCATATAAGCACGTTGCGGATCTAAATATCCTTTAGGATGCTTGATCTTAGTGGTGCGTAGTACCTTATTTTCAAGGGGTAATGATATCTTGCCGTGTGCACCACAACCAATTCCCAAATAATCACCAAAACGCCAATAATTTAAATTATGCTGACATTGCCAATTATCTTGGCTGTAGCCCGATATTTCATATTGGTTGTAGCCGTGCTCTGCTAAAAGTTTCACTCCCTCTTCTTGAATTTCCCACAATGTTTCATCATCGGGTAAAGTAGGAGGATGAGAAAAGTATTGTGTATTAGGTTCAATAGTCAGTTGATACCAAGATAGATGAGTTGGCTTTAATGCAATCGCTGTTGCTAAGTCACTCATGGCATCCTCTAACGTCTGGTTAGGTAGACCATGCATTAAATCTAGGTTGAATGTTTTCATTCCTACATTATGTGCTTGTTTAGCAGCTGTTTTTGCTTCTTCTACACCATGAATTCGACCAAGTTTAGTGAGCTTATCTTGTTGGAAGCTTTGTACTCCAAAGGAAAATCGATTAATACCCGCTGTTTTAAAGTCAGCAATTTTTTGGTTTTCAATGGCGCCTGGATTAGCTTCTAGGGTGATCTCTATGTTTTCACTAAAGGGTATAAGGTGCTGGATATTTTCTAATAACCATTGAATACCCGGTGCTGAAATTAAACTCGGTGTACCACCTCCAATAAAAATACTGAATAAGTGACGCCCTTGCACAAAACTTAAGTCTTGCTTGAGATCATCAATAAGCGCAGTTAAATACTCATGTTCTGGGATCTCTCCTTTTAACTTATGAGAGTTAAAGTCGCAGTAAGGGCATTTTTCAATACACCAAGGAATATGCACATATAGGCTGAGCGGGGGAAGTTGTAACATTCATTTTTCCAAGCTAAAAAAAGCGACTGAATTAGTCGCTTTAAAAGTGAGTTTAAACGGCAATGATAAAGCGATTGTTTTATTGGCCATATCAATGGTCATGTAAATCTAAATAGCGATTAAGCAGATAATTGCGCTTGTAATAATGCGACTAATTGCGTCAGTGCTTTACCGCGATGGCTTAATTCACTTTTACGTTGTTTGCTTAATTGTGCTGAAGTTGATTGTTCACTTTCAACCCAGAATACTGGATCATAACCAAATCCATTTTCACCTTCTACGGTTTCTGTAATGCTACCTTCCCAAGTACCTTGGCATATAATCGGCGTCGGGTCTAATTCATGGCGTAGATAGACTAAAACACACTGAAAGCGCGCTTTACGTTGTTCAGGGTTAATGCCTTCCAGCTTATTTAATAGCTTATCAATGTTATCTTGATCGGTAGCTGATTCACCGGCATATCGAGCGGAATAAATGCCCGGTTGGCCATTTAGAAAATCAACTTCTAAACCTGAATCATCGGCAATAGCGGGTAAACCGGTTAATTTCGCTGCATGTCTTGCTTTGATAATAGCGTTTTCAACGAAGGTAGTACCTGTTTCAGGAACATCGGGCACATTGAACTTGCTTTGTGGTAATACCTCAATAGAAAAGCTATTCAATAACTCGCTCATCTCTTTTACTTTGCCTTGATTGCCGGTGGCAAGTACCCATTTTTGCTTCATGTTTTGTCCTTAATCAACATAGAATTTATGCTGAAACTTAAGAGTATTCGATTTCTTTTCTGTTTTAACATTAATTTCAAAATTAACAATTTCTTCATTAATAAAAGGATATTCAGCGAGATAATAAATCGCTTTACCTTCTTTTATTTGTCTAAACTCAAGCTGATGAGTTTGCCCAATTAAGTTTTTCCCAGTCCCTGTTAAGATCGCTTCAACGCTTTGTTTATTCTGTTTGCTATTAAGAATAGAAATATTTAATAAACCATTATTCTTACTACGTTTGATATTATATTGAGTAGCGATACTTGGCTCAATAAAAGTACTCGGTAGGGCGATGTAGTGTACTTCTAGGTTAGCAAATTGTTTAAACTGATCTGCTGTTACCTGTAAGCTTGTAAATAATAATGTAGTGAGTAATAACGTGTTAAATACGAAGGCTTTAGACATAGAGCCTTTGGTTTTCATCTTTTTAGATAATGCTATTGAGTTAAACATATAATCCCTTATTGTGAAAAAATAGAAGGTAGGTTTTTAGGCTGTTTAATACGCACTAATTTATGTCGACTTTGTAAGCCTTTTTCTACATTAATTGCACTTTTTGCTACCTTAAATTGTTTACTTAAAAACTTCACCAAATGTGCATTTGCTTTGCCATCAACGGGCGGTGCAGTAATGGCTATTTTTAACTCTTCACCATGCTGTCCAACAAATTGATCGCGGCTCGCTTTAGGTTGTAAGTAAAGGCGAAGCATTAAGTCCTCGCCTTGATATGAGTAATAGTCGCTCATTAAAATATACTCATTACTATTCTTTGCTTGTTAATAGCTGGAACATTAGTGCTTGGAATATTAATCGTCATTTAACCTAATAACTGTGCAAGCAAGCCAGTCACTAGTTTTTCTAGAAACTGAAGCCCCAGTAATACAACAAGCATTGATAAGTCTAAACCACCCATTACAGGAATAATGCGACGAACAGGGCTTAATAATGGTTCAGTTAATTGAATCATCACCGCTTCAATTGGATTTTGACCTTTACTCACCCAGCTTAAGATTGCGCGTATCACTAATATCCAGAATAATAGTTTGAACACTGCTGTGATCAAAATAAACAAGGCTGATTTTAATATAAACATTGGGTCAATTGAGTCATTTAATATGGCACTCAGTACCAATATCTTTCCGGCAGCGACAACAAATGCAAATAATATAGTAGCAATGTCTAAACCACCCAATCCTGGAATAAAACGGCGTAGAGGAGCAACAATCGGTTGTGTTGCTTTTACAATAAATTGGCTAAATGGATTATAAAAATCTGCGCGTGCGAGTTGTAACCAGACACGCAATAAAACCACCATAAGATACAGGTCAAATAGAGTATCGATTAAAAAATTAACTGCATTCATTTACTTACTACCTCGTTATAGAACTATTAAAATAGTTTTTCCATTTCTTCACCACGGTCGGATGCTGCTTGCATTGCTTTGGCAACAATCTCAGGCAAACCCAACTCATTAAAAGTACGTACCGCTTCAGCCGTTGTACCACCTTTAGATATTACGTTGTTTCTTAAAGTTGTTAAATCCAAGTGTTGATTTTGTTTCACCATCTCTGCACTACCAATCGCAGATTGTTGTACTAACAGACGAGCATCGGCTTCACTAAATCCCATTTCGATTGCTTTCTTCTGCATTGATTCCATAAATAGGAAAAAATAAGCAGGGGCTGAACCCGCTGCTGCAATCACTGCGTTAATTTGTGATTCTTGTGCAACCCATACAATTTCACCGACAGCGCTCATTAATTCACCCGCGAAGTGTTTATCTTGTTCTGTTGCTTGTTGTGAAGCAAATAACCCTGTCATACCTTTTTGCAAAAGAGACGGCGTATTAGGCATCGTACGGATCACGGCAGTTTCTTTACCCAAAATAGATTGAAAACGTGATACTGAAACACCGGCTGCAATAGAGATGATTAATTTATTAGTGAGATCAACACCATCATCAACAAGCGCTTGACAAACATCCGCCATCATTTGCGGTTTAACACCTAATACGATCACATCCGCCCATTGTGCTGATTGTTTATTATCTTGGCTGCTTGTAATTGAGAGTTCTGTTACCAATTTTTTGGTGTTGGTTAAGCTTGGTGCTGATGCACAGATTAATTCTGCTGGGTAACCGCCTTTTACTAAGCCGTTAATAATACTACCTGCCATATTACCTGCACCAATGAAGGTGATTTTTTTATGTTGCATTATTTTTCCTTATTGTTAATTTATCTTGCGCCAAATATATCTGTGCCAATTCTCACCATGGTACTACCACAGGCAATCGCACTTTCCAAGTCACCACTCATGCCCATCGATAATGTATCAATGTCCGGGTATTGTTGTTGTAATGATTGATAAATATCATGTAGCGCAGTGAATTGTTGTTCTATTATTTTGGGGTCATCGCTATTTTGTGGAATTGCCATAATGCCCCGCAGTTTTAAACGCGGTAGGCTCTGAACTTGTTCTGCTAATTCCATGACCTGTGATAGCGTGGTGCCGGATTTACTTTCTTCACCACTGATATTTACTTGTAAACAAATATTAAGTCTTGGCAGTTCAGCTGGGCGTTGTTGATTCAAGCGCTCGGCTATTTTTAAGCGATCTACACTTTGCACCCAATCAAAATTCTCCGCCACTGGTCGAGTTTTATTCGATTGTAGTGGGCCAATAAAATACCAAAAAATAGGTCTGTTAAATTCGCTATCTTGTTTAATTTGTTGAATTTTCTCTATGCTTTCTTGCACATAATTTTCTCCAAAGTGAGATAATCCCTGTGCAAAAGCTTGTTTGATCAACGAAACCGGCTTGGTTTTGCTGACAGCAAGTAACTGAACTTCGCCTTCGCGCATTGCTTTTATGCTAGCTTGAGCTATTTTTTGTTCTACTGCTTCGATATTGTTAGATATATTAGTCATATTATTAGGATTTTAAATTATGGATATAACGGAATTATTAGCCTTTAGTGTAAAGCATAAAGCTTCAGATCTACACCTTTCTGCAGGTGTTCCTCCAATGATTCGAGTTGATGGAGAAGTACGCAAAATAAATGTCCCTGCATTAGAGCATAAAGAAGTAAATAGTTTAATCTACGACATTATGGATGATAAGCAGCGTAAGGACTTTGAAGAACAGCTAGAAACTGACTTTTCCTTTGAAATTCCAGACCTTGCTCGTTTTCGTGTTAATGCTTTTAATCAAAATCGTGGCGCTGGTGCAGTATTTCGTACGATTCCAAGTAAAGTGTTAACGTTAGATGAAATTAATGCTCCCCCTATTTTTAAGAAAATTTCTGATTTGTCACGTGGTTTAGTCCTAGTGACAGGGGCAACAGGGTCAGGTAAGTCAACGACGTTAGCTGCCATGATTGATTATATTAATGATCATCGCCATGAGCATATTCTGACCATCGAAGACCCTATTGAGTTTGTGCATGAATCTAAAAAAGCACTGATCAATCAACGTGAAGTTCATAAAGATACCCTCAGTTTTGAAAGTGCATTACGCAGTGCATTACGTGAAGATCCCGATGTTATTTTGGTGGGGGAAATGCGTGATTTAGAAACCATTCGTTTAGCTTTAACAGCAGCAGAAACGGGACACTTAGTGTTTGGCACATTACATACCACGTCAGCAGCCAAAACCGTTGACCGTATTGTGGATGTATTTCCTGCTGCAGAGAAAAGTATGGTTCGTTCAATGTTATCTGAATCTCTACGTGCGGTAATTTCACAAACCTTATTAAAAAGGCATGGTGGCGGTCGTGTTGCTGCACATGAAATTATGATGGGGATCCCTGCAATTCGTAATTTAATTCGTGAAGATAAAGTGGCGCAAATGTATTCGGTTATTCAAACAGGTATGGTGCACGGTATGCAAACACTGGATCAAAGCTTGCGTGATTTAGTTAGTCAAGGCACTGTTTCTTATGAAGATGCTGCGACTAAAGCCATGGATCCAAAATCTCTCTAGGAAATGCTAATGCTCGAACAGTTATTAAGTGAGTTGGTCAATAAAAAAGCTTCTGATTTATATATAGCGGTAGGGTTGCCGCCTACAATTAAGGTCAATGGTAAGCTGAAATCGTTAACCGATCAGAATCTGACTGAGGGTGGAATATATAATTTGCTGGCCGAAGCATTCGAAACAGAACGTATTGCTGAGTTTAAAAAGAAAAAAGAAGCGAACTTTGCGCTTAATTTACCGGATACCGGCCGTTTTCGAGTCAGCGCTTTTATGCAAAAAGATACGCCGAGTATGGTTATTCGGCATTTGAAAAGTAAGATCCCAACCTTCGAAGAGTTATATTTACCTGAGCAATTAAAAAAAACCTGCATGGCAAAGCGAGGCTTGATTTTATTTGTGGGGGCGACGGGAGCCGGTAAATCAACAACTCAAGCCGCCATGATTGGTTATCGTAATCAGCATGCTTCAGGCCATATTTTAACCGTTGAAGACCCGATCGAATTTGTACATGAACATGGCCGTTCAGTAGTCACGCAACGTGAAGTTGGGCTTGATACCGATTCTTTTGAAGAGGCATTACGTAATTCATTACGCCAAGCTGCTGATGTAATTGTACAAGGTGAAATTCGTACGTATGAGACCTTGCACCACGCTATTACGTTTGCTGAAACGGGGCATTTATGCATGGGGACTTTACATGCTAATAACGCAAATCAAGCGCTAGATCGAATGTTGCGCATGGTACCAGAAGAAACACAACGTCAATTTTTGTTTGATCTATCGATCAATTTAACAGCGGTGATCGCACAGCACTTAATTCCCACTTCGGATGGTAAAGGTAGTATTGCCGCTTTTGAAATTATGCTTAATACGCCTACATTAGAAGAAGCGATTCGTAATGGCGACTTGCATTTATTAAAAGATATTATGAAGGTTTCGGGCACCTATGGAATGCAAACTTTTGATCAGGCATTATTACATTTATATTTAGAGGGAAAAATTGGTTATAATGAAGCACTAGCTCATGCTGATTCTGCCAATGATCTACGCTTGAGAATTAAGTTAAAAGCAAAAGAGAATGGAATAACTTCTAATTCTGAGATGTTAAGTGATCTCCATATCGTCTGATATCCGTTGATTAAATGATAGCCCAAACAAAGCGCTTATTGAGCGCTTTGTTTTTATAGATTAGGAAAAAACATGATAGTTGTAATATCTCCAGCCAAAACCTTAGACTTTGAAACTCCTGCTACAACGCCGGAGTTCACGACTGCAAATTTATTAGAGCAGAGTCAGTTATTAATAAATCGTTGCCAACAATTATCAATGCAAGATATTGCTTCATTAATGAAAGTGAGTGATAAAATTGCAGGATTAAATGTTGCTCGTTTTGCTGAGTGGAAAAAACCTTTGCAGTTAGAAAATAATACCAAACAATGCTTATTTGCTTTTAAAGGCGATGTTTATACTGGTTTAGAGGCGGAAACATTAAGCGATCATACGTTACAATATGCGCAACAAAATTTGCGAATACTATCAGGCTTATACGGCTTATTGCGTCCGTTAGACTTAATGTTAGCTTACCGACTTGAAATGGGAACACGTTTAGATAATGAACGTGGTACTAACCTTTATCAGTTTTGGGGGGATTTAATCACTGAGCAGCTAAACCTTAATTTAACGGCACAAGATTCGCCATATCTGGTTAACCTCGCGTCTAATGAATATTTTAAAGCGGTAAAAACAAAGGCATTAAAAGCCACTGTGATCACGCCTATTTTTAAAGATCAAAAAAATGGTCAATATAAAGTCATTAGTTTTTATGCAAAAAAAGCGCGTGGATTAATGGCCCGTTATATTATGGAAAATGAAATTACTGATATTAAACAATTAAAAGAGTTTACTGTCGGCGGATATTATTTTGTAGCGGCAGCATCCACTGAGACTGATTTAGTCTTTCAACGTGATGAGCAATAAGATTTATTGTGTTGTTATTAGTTAACCTAATTTAAGCACTTTAATGAAGTAATAGTAAAAAGCCCAAGCGTTAAATCATTTAACACTTGGGCTTTTTGGTTTTTGGTTAAACCTGATGCTTCTAGTATCTCGTTTTTTAAGTCATTAACTATCTAGCTTTGAGGCGCTTAGTTGATATTTAGCTTACTAAGCCTCAGGGTTTAGTTGCAGTGATTAAGCGTTATTTAATATTGCATTCAGTTTAACTGCTACACCATGTTCTTTAGATGAGGTGGTTATTTCCGCATCTGGCAACGCTTTTATTAAATCCTTTTGAGCATTGGCCATCAATACCGCTTTTCCTGCCCCGCGTAACATTTCGACATCATTCATACCATCACCAAAAGCAATGCTTTGTTGGGCATTTAAATTCATTGTTTTTAAGACTGCTTCGACTGCTGCACCTTTATTGGTAGTTGCTTCCATGACTTCTAAACATTTATCTAGTGAGAAAGTAAGGTTAACTCGGCCTGCAAATTGTTGCTGCAACTGTTGGTAAATAACATCTAATTTATCCCTTTCTCCCCAGAAGAATATTTTTATGGCATTCGATTTATCTATTGTATTTAAATCGACCGCTTGGCAATAGAAGGCAGTATCTATTGTCATTCCCACTAATTCTTGAATAGAAAAATTAGCGTACCACTGTTGGTCTGTAAATAAGTTGATTTGAACAGATGGATCAAAGTCTTGCTCGCATATGGCGGTTGCAATATCGGTAGGCAAATTTTGCTTTAAAATAATTTCCCCTTCTTTGTTATGTACACGAGCGCCATTTGAGGTGATCAGATAAATCGGGTCTCCTAAGTCATCTTGTATTTTCTTCGCTTCTATATAATGGCGACCTGTTGCAATAACAAATTTTCTATCGTCTTGTAACCAACGATGAACACTTTCTTTAGTTTGTGTTGATACTTTATGATCTGGACCGAGTAATGTGCCATCAAGATCTGAAATAGCTATTTTGTACATGTCAGCTTACCTTGTTGAGATTGTTTAAAAAAATCAAGTACTGCGGTGATAGCAGGTATCCTGTATTTATCTTGTTCTAATAATAATTCATGTTGTGCGTTGGCTATTGTTATAAATTGGTTGTGTTGACAGCGAGTGTTATTTGCAAAGAATGCTTGTTGTCCTTCAGCCGTCACAATCGAATCTGCACCTGCTTGAATAACGATCATAGGAATATCTATTTGAGCAGCATCAGTAATCGCTTTTTCACTGGCATATAAACTTTCATTTACCCAGCGCATGCTTGGTCCACCCAGTTGAGTTTTAGTGTTTATTTCAAAGGTGCTCAATGCAGAGCGATAGCGTTTTTCACTGCTGGTTAAACTATTACCTTCAAAAGGATTACTAAAGTAAGGACCTGAACCCGGGGCATAACATGCTAAATCACTAAACCAAGCGCAGATTAAATCACTTATATAACTGATCAACTTGGCAAGAAAAGCAGGCAGAGCACCTAGGTTGATAGAAAACATGGGACTAAAAAATGCACTTGCTTGAAAAGGGTGTGCTTGTTGTTGCAGATATAACGCACTAATAGTACCACCCATTGAATGAGATAATAAAAAACGTGAATGGTATTTTGTGTCTAATTGTAATGTTTCAACAAAAGTAGTTAAATCCACCACATAATCTTGAAATTCTTGTACATGGCCACGATGTGCATCCCCACCAAGGCGACTAGATAACCCCTGGCCTCGATGGTCAATTAAAAAAATATCATACCCTTGCTGATTTAATTCAAAGACGAGCTCTTTATATTTGAGGGTAGACTCATTTCTACCTTGGCTGATCACTATTGCGTTAGCTTGGCCAGTTGCAATATGAATGGTATGGATAGTGCCACCATTGATACTTTCAAAGGTGTTTACTTTGGCATTCTCATTCCAAAAACGATTAATCGCGGGTGAGAATTGATCATCAAGTAGGGCTTCTGTATTAAGATGGTATTTATTATCAAGAAAATTTTCAGTTTTACTTTCTGGCTGTGCTTTATTTTCTAATTGTGTCTTATCTTCTAACTGTATCTTATCTTCTAACATAGTAGGGCTGGCCTGCATTGTTGGATGAAACAATATGGACAGAATAGGTAATAACCTTAAAATACGAATCAAGCACACCATATAACATCCATTTCTAGTCCAATAATTTTTAATCTTAATGTAATTTAGCACAATCATGAACGTATATTTTAGGCATAAAAAAACCACACTTCAAAAGTGTGGTTTATCAATCAGAGTTGAATAGGGTTTATTTTGCTAATTTTGCTTTAATAAACGCAATCACTTCTTCAATCTTAACTTCTTGTTTTTCGCCTGAAGCACGATCTTTATATTCTATAACACCGTTATCAATACTACGGTCACCAATGACCAGTGTATGTGGGATACCAATCAATTCAGCATCGGCAAACATAATACCAGGGCGTTCTTTTCGGTCATCTAAGAGTACTTCAATACCTGCTGCTTGTAACTCTGCGTAATATTGCTCTGCTAAATCAGCAACACGATGTGATTTTTTCATGTTCATTGGCACAATCACAACGGAGAAAGGAGCGAGTACATCATTCCAGATAATGCCATTCTCATCGTTGTTTTGCTCAATCGCTGCTGCCACAATACGTGAAATACCTACACCGTAACAACCCATGGTCATTACTTGGTTTTTTCCTTGTTGATTTAAGACTGCTGCATTCATTGCCTGAGCATAAGTATCGCCTAATTGGAAAATATGGCCCACTTCAATACCGCGTGCAATCGATAGCGTGCCTTGACCACATGGGCTTGGATCGCCTTCAACCACATCACGTAAATCTGCGACTTCATAATCAGTAATATCACGATCCCAGTTAACACCTGTTAAATGTTTACCTGTTTCATTAGCACCACAAACAAAGTCAGCTAGTTTTTCAGCTGCACGGTCAACAATAGTACGGATAGTTAAGCCTTTAGGTCCAATTGAACCCGCCTCACAATTTGCCGTTTCTAGAATTTGTTGAGCATTGGCAAAACACAGCGGGCTTGCAATACCTTCAATATGTTCAACTTTGATTTCATTTAAGTTGTGATCACCACGTAACACTAATGCAATCACAGGGATAGTTTTGCCTTCCTCGGCTTCACCTTGCACTAATAATGTTTTAACAACTTGCGAAGGAGCAATGTTAAGTGATTGACTAACATCTTCAATAGTATGTGCATTAGGCGTGTCGATAACGTTAATATCTGCAGTTGCTGCTGGGCGGTCAAATGCAGGCGCAATAGCCTCTGCTTTTTCAATGTTTGCTGCATAATCACTTTGATCTGAAAATACGATAGCATCTTCACCACTCTGTGCTAACACGTGGAATTCATGTGACGCACTACCACCTATACTGCCTGTATCTGCAATTACTGCACGGTATTCTAAACCTAAGCGATCAAAGATACGGCAGTAGGCATCGAACATATTTTGATAGGTTTTTTCTAAACACTCTTGATCCAAGTGGAAAGTGTAAGCGTCTTTCATGGTGAATTCACGAGTACGCATCACTCCAAAACGAGGGCGAGTTTCGTCACGGAATTTAGTTTGAATTTGAAATAAGTTTAATGGTAACTGTTTATAGCTGTTAACTTCTTTACGTACTAATTCAGTGATCACTTCTTCGTGTGTTGGCCCTAGGACAAAATCACGATTGTGGCGATCTTTTATACGCAATAATTCTCCACCAAATTTATCCCAACGTCCTGACTCTTGCCATAAATCAGCAGGCTGAACGACGGGCATTAATATCTCTATAGAACCAGCACGTTCCATTTCTTCTCGTACAATGTTTTCTACTTTACGTAAAACACGTAAACCAGTTGGTAACCAAGTATATAATCCAGATGCTATTTTGCGGATCATACCTGCGCGTAACATCAGTTGGTGGCTGGCAATTACTGCATCACTTGGTGCTTCTTTTTGAGTGGATAATAAATAATTGGTAGTACGCATGGTGATCCTTGTTGATAGTTAGCTATCTTATTGCGAATATAAAAGTTGGCTGATTTTAACAGTCGATTGCTGTGGACTAAAGCATTGTTAATCGATTTATCTAAATAATATTGTTTTTTTAGCTGGAATTTGGTTAGTTTTAGACACTAACTAAGAGGAACCCCTATGCAACGTTACTTAAAGTCTGCAAAACACAGTTTGATCGTCATGTTGATATGTGCTGTTTTGCTACTGATCAATGGCATTTTTATCGTTAATCGTTTTGGTATTGTGCCACGTGAAGCAAGTCATTTATCTGGTATTGCATTTGCACCTTTCCTGCACGGTGATTGGGCTCATTTATTAAGTAATTTTTTTCCTTTTGTCATTTTTTCAAGCTTGATTGGCCTACATAGCTTAAAGCGCTTTTGGATTGTATTTGTTTTATCAATATTAATGACCGGTAGTTTAGTTTGGTTATTTGCGCGGGGCGAAAGCATTCATATCGGAATGAGTGGTGTGGTGTATGCAATGTGGGGATATTTAATTGTCTATGGTATTTTGAAAAAGCACTTTAGAGATATCATTGTGTCCATTTTAGTTTTAGTGCTCTACGGTGGTTTAGTGTTTGGCGTGTTACCAAGTGCACCTAATGTTTCTTATGAAAGCCACTTTTTCGGTGCATTGGCTGGTGGAGTCTTAGGTTATTTTTTGTCGAAACGCTAATT
Source organism: Psychromonas sp. SR45-3 (assembly GCF_014163575.1). NCBI lineage: Bacteria > Pseudomonadati > Pseudomonadota > Gammaproteobacteria > Alteromonadales > Psychromonadaceae > Psychromonas > Psychromonas sp. SR45-3. The sequence goes on along the minus strand of NZ_JACJDP010000058.1, from coordinate 2,253 downwards.
ATTAAACGTAGTCGACGGATAACACGGTGATCGTTGACGTTGTACATTGCCATTTAATATTAAAATCAGAAAGGTGCATCGCATAAATCTTATTATCGGTCTTCAGCTTTTTATAAGCAGGGCGCGGATCCTGCTGTAACACCTCTTTAATAAATAGCTGCAGGCCCGAGTAATGCGATGGCAGTGATTGAAGTTGTGATACTGCATCTTGATTAAAGTCTACCGCTAATAACTTTTCCGGTGATGTTTGTGCAAAACCTGCTTTAGCATCAGGTATCGAGTCGGCATAGGGGATATAAGGCTTTATATCCACAATCGGAGTGCCATCGACCAAGTCGATATTACTTAACGAAAGGAATATTTTTCCATCTCGTTGTATTACCCCGTGATACTCAACTAATGATAAGCCAATATTATTGGGTCGATTAGGGCTACGGGTTGCAAATATACCAACACGTCTATTTCCCCCTAGTCGGGGTGGGCGTACCGTAGGGCTCCATCTATTAGCAACATCAGAACTTGGTGCATTTTTATGAAATTCAAAAACCAACCATAAATGGCTAAACGCTTCTAACCCATTAAAGGCATTAATATCGTCATAGGGCGGCAACATCTCTAATTCTGCTTTGGCGCTTGCGACTAGGCCAGGTTGTCTAGGCACGGCAAATTTTTCTTTATAAGGAGAATGAGTAACAGCTATTACTTGATGTTGGTAACTAGTCATTGGCAGGCGTTTCAATTTTTAAAGCGCGTCCGTAACAAATTACATTGCTGACACAGGTTTCATCTTGCTTGAAATTAATACAAGATTGAAAAACAACTCCATTTGCTTCCATATCTGCAGCATTGATTCTAGCTTTTGTACGAGCTTCCTTTTCACTTGCAGGTAGGTCAATGGCAGCCTCTTGGCAACTACTTCCTTCAACTGCACCTAATACCGTATATTCAAGATCAAGTAGATCCTTTTTGTCATAAACCGTGACTTGTGAAGGCTTGAAATAGGTATCAAAGTTTTCTTTATCAACATTCGAATTAAATTGGTAATTACTACAACCTGATAGAAGGCCAATAAAAGCTAGTGTTATAAGTCTATTCATCGTCGTCGCTCTTTATTAATAGTAGGGGATAATAATGGATGGCATAATAGCATCATTAAACCGCCCTAAACTAGAGAAGTAATAATGAGCAATACAAAAGTAGCAGCAGTATTTTTAGATAGAGATGGTGTTATCAATAAAGATAATGGTTACGTTTCAGAGATTGATGACTTTGAGTTTATAGATGGTGCTATTGAAGCGTGTATTGAATTCAAGAAAAAAGGTTATCTATTAGTTGTGATAACCAATCAATCAGGTATTGCTCGTGGTTTGTTCTCTGAAGAGCAATTTCATACATTAACGGAATGGATGGATTGGTCATTAGCGGATCGTGGTGTTGATTTAGATGGTATCTATTATTGCCCTCACCACAATAAAGAGGGTATAGGTGAATTCAAAGTTGATTGTGAATGTCGTAAACCAAAACCTGGAATGCTAATGAATGCGATTGCGGACCTTAATATAGATATAGAAACATCAATTTTGATTGGCGATAAAGTATCTGACTTACAAGCTGGCATTGCAGCAGGTATTAAAACAAACTATTTAGTGCGTACTGGTAAAGCAATAACAGAAGAAGGTGAAAGTTTAGCATCAGCTATCTTCGATGATTTGACTGCAGTTGTTAAAAATATTTAATAACTCTGTGGATAAGTTGCATATATTTGTGTGTAACTTGTGCTCAAGAACAGTATAAAAATTAATTGCAAATAATCGTAATAAAACACTTGCCAATGTGATCTCAGTCCCTATAATGCGACCCCACAGACACGGGATGTAGCGCAAGTTACCCACCGAGTTTGAGAATAGTTTTTAACGTATTAACGCTTCGTAGTTCGCTTCGAAATTAAGTTAAATTAAAACGTTGACAATGTTCGAAAGGCGCGTATTATACGCCGCCTAGCCGAAAGGCACGCTCTTTAACAATTTAATCAAACAATCTGTGTGAGCACTTGTTGTTGATGTGATTTCAAAAAATCAAAAATGTAATTCTTCTGCTTGCAGAAAGTTACAGCCTTTCTTGTAAAGGCACATCAATAATAGTGACACACGAAATAATTCATTATTTCAGAATAATAAATTGTTAGTTTCTTATATTTATATAAGTGATTAGCAGTAAGTTTTAGTCAGTAGTATTGAGTCGCAACTTAGGTTG
>NZ_JACJDP010000057.1:0-19835 GCF_014163575.1 Psychromonas sp. SR45-3 | reverse complement strand
ACCAAGTTACAGTTATTAATAAAGCCACAGCGAGCGCAGACGAACAATACTACGAATAAAGCATAAAACAGTCAGATCGAGCGTAGCGAAACATTACTCAATGTGGTTACAACTTCCCCGCTGTTGAGCTTTCCCAAGTCATTTACTTATTTTGAGTAAAGGCAAACAGGATGTTTGGATTAGTTGAGGCTAGTGCATGGAGCGATTTATACGACAGCATAGTATTATGAGCGGACTAAGCTCTGCGTGCCCTTTGCACGTCCGAAATGGGTCGATAAAAATAAGTGGATTACTTGGATAAGAAAGCGATTCGGTGACAGCTTTCTTTGGCTTTTTATCAACTTTGGTTTTTATAAAAATGGGTGTTATGAAAATGAGTTTCTTTGCTGTTCAAAGAAAGTGGGATCGCCGATAAGGCAAAACACCCAGTAACAAGTATAAATAAAGCCTCGATGAGCGCAGACGAATCAATACTAAGCGATAATCCCAAACACTAATTCAAAAAAAATGGGCTCAAAGAGCCCGGACTGTTCAACACTAGCAACTACGAATATTCAGCTTCAACTTTATCTGCCCTTTGAAAAGCACTGTGGGATGCTAATTGTTTAGCATAGCGACTTAAATTACTGAAATTTTCAATCGCTCCCGTTGCGACCAAATTCTCAATAATCATCGACATCATAATATCTGCACCAGTTAACTGCTCATCAACCAGATACGTTTTACCAACTAAACACTGATCCACGTACGTTAGGATTTTAAGCATTTCTGCATCAGCATAACCGGCTAAGAAATTAGTTTTGCAACCATCTTTAGCAACAAAAATCTTTAAAAGAAGCGGCAAGATTGCCGACCCTTCAGCAAAGTGCAACCATTGTGAATATTCAACATAAGCGTTTGTTCCACGCTCTGGTGCAAACTTACCTTTACCATATTTTTCAATTAAATAATCCGTGATTGCACCTGATTCACTAATCACTAAACCATCATCTTCTATCACTGGGGATTTACCAAGCGGATGGATTTCTTTTAATTCTGGAGGTGCAAAAAATGTCTCACTGTTTCGTAAATAAGGTTTAACTTGGTACTCAACACCAAGTTCTTCTAAAAGCCAAATAATACGTTTAGAGCGAGATTTATTTAAGTGGTGTAACGTGATCATAATACCTACCTATTTTATTGTTAATAACAGAAACAGTTATTTGCATCACCATAGCAATGAAAGCAGTTTAATCCAATGCCTGTAATAACCAATATCAACCATCAAGTGCATTTATAAGATGTGATGTGAGTAACATAAAAAGCTCAAAAATAATTCGATTAAATTTTAAGTTAGTTATACTTAACTTTAAAAAACAGCTATATTTAAGTAATTACATGCTAATAACTACCTTCAAATGGATATTTTCATCCTTTAATAATTATAATTAAAATAGTAAACCTTATGTCTGATATTAATATTGATTCAACCTATGGCGTGGTCATCATACAAGATCTTAAAGCGATTTATGTTGATGAAAACTATGCCAAACTTTATGGCTATGACAGCCCTGATGATTTATTAAATAGCATCGACTCCTTTCTTGAACTGATTGCACCTGAGTTTCATGAACTGGCCACCCAGAATTATATTGATACCATTGCGGGAAAAGTAACACCTCGAGGTCATACTTTTAATAATATTGACCGTCACGGTAGAGAATTTACAGTGTTCTCCATTGATCATGTTATTGAATATGAGGGTGAGTTAGCCCTTCAAGTGACTGTGATGGATCTATCGACTGTTGTTGAAGCTAACAAGAAAATACGTGAAAAAGATTTAATGTTTAAGCGACTGATCATGAATTCTGGGCAAGGTATTATGGTGCATCGTAATTTTAAGCCCTTAATGCTTAATCAGGCATGGGCGAATGAGATGCGCGCGGAATCACTTGAACAAGCGATGTCTACGGATTCTATTTTGCAATTTATTCCTATTGAAAAACATCAAGAAGTGAAAGAGCATTATTATAAAACGCTCAAGGGTGGATCGGCGAATAAAAGCACTATCGTTGAAAACATTTGCTTTGATGGCAGTAAACGCTTTTTTAATATTTACGACAACCTCATTGAATGGGAAGGTGAGCCTGCAGTACAAGTTGTATTAGAAGATGTCACCGATAAAGTTGAATATGAACGCGTATTAGCTTATCGAGCATCACATGATCAACTTACTGATTTACTTAATCGTAGTGCCATTTATGACTGGTTAGATAAGCACTTCAAAATAAATACCAATATTATTTGTGTTCTGATGGATATTGATGACTTTAAAAAGGTTAATGATACCTACGGGCACCAGATGGGCGATCAGGTGATAAAAGCGTTGGCTAGTCTCATTAAAGAAATAGTACAACAATTTAATGGAGTGGTGGGCCGATGGGGAGGTGAAGAGTTTATTGCGTTTGTGCCTAATATAAGTAGTCAGCAAGCGGTTGAAATGTCGGAATCTATTCGTATCGCATTTAAACAAGTGCAGTTCAGACCAGAAATTAATCCGTTTACGGCGAGTGTCAGCATTGGTATTAGCTCAAATAGTGCTTGTGATACCCCAATTAGTATTAATGATCTTATTAAGTCGGCAGATAAATATTTATACCTAGCAAAAGCCAATGGTAAAAACTGCGTGGTTAACTGTAAAGATTAGACTTTAATGGTGATCAAGCCCCTCTACTCGCTTCATTCAACATTCAACACGTACTCTAAACAGCAACCAATACGCCAACCAATAAAAACAGTAAAAAGGTTACAGTTACACTTAATGAGCCACGGTTTTGGAATATAAATTCATTACCGCAACGCCGGCTAAAATAAGTCCCATCCCAATAATGGCAGGTAAGTCTGGTATTTGTTTATAGATAATCGCGCTAATAGCAGCCACTAAAATAATACCCATCCCTGCCCATATGGCATAAGCAATCCCTACCGGTACACTTTTAAGTACAAGGGACAGAAAATAAAAAGCGGCAATATAACCCACCACACAAATCACACTGTAAAAAGTTTGACTAAATCCATCAGACGCTTTTAATGCCAGTGTAGCGATCACTTCTGACACTATCGCAATGGCTAAATACCAATACCCCATACCTTTCCTTCTTTATATTAAGCAAAATGACGCTTAATACTTTTCATGTAAATGTTGACGTTAATTTTTGCGTGGACAATAGCAAGTTCAGCGACTTAATCAATGAGTTAATTAAGTACCTAAGAGATGTTGAGCAACACTTTATTGATGTAACAAATGAAGCTTTTGTATTTGCTGTTTAATAATCTCGATTTCAGTCAGTGAAGATCTATTTTATTGATTAAAACAACTTCCGCCTTTATTTTTAATTGTCTAAATAAAACAGTCATTTAAATAAACTTACACCTGAAGGTAAATTAGCTTCTATATTGGAAATGCCGATAACCTATTTAATATCAAAAGGTCTTCCCCTCAAACCTTGTAATCTCTGCTATTATTTTCGGCATTAGTAGGCTTTTATCTTTAAAAGTCGACGATTAAAAAATGAATAAATTACACTCTAAAATGAGCCATCCTGACCATGTTAAAATCGAATAAATTGACCACTATCAATCACTATTTTTGTAATATTCCAACCGCGGCTTCAGGGCTTGCGTTAGCGATTGCAAGTTTAGGTTTATCTTGGGAGCATTTTGCACCTTTACAGGGAAAAGCCCAGGTATTCGGAGCCTGCATTGCAGCCTGTATTCTTTTACTACTTATGATTAAGTTTGTATTTAATCCACACCTATTTAAACAAGACTTACAACACCCTATCGCCGGAACAGTGATCCCTACATTAGCGATGGCGATGATGGTGATCGCCAATAGCATTGCTTTATATTACTTACAGTTAGGGCAAATCATTAGCTGGTTAGCTATCATTTTACATCTCTATTTCTTGGGATATTTTATCTTAAGCCGTAGTAAAGACTTTCAGTTTAAACAGATATTACCGAGTTGGTTTATCCCACCAATTGGATTAGTGCTTGCCTTAATAACGCACCCAGGCGGCCTTACCCCCATAGTAACCCAATTTATATTTACACTTGGTTTAGCCTCTTACACACTGTTATTGCCGATTGTTTTATATCGATTATGCTTTGGTGGTGTGCTCAATGACAATGAAAAACCAATTATTGTTATCCTAGCCACTCCTGCGAGTTTATTGCTATTGGCATACCTTGCGACCTCTCCTCTGCCAAATACAATAATTATTGCAGTACTGTTTTGTTTAGCACTGATCATGACGTTATATGTTTATTTTGCATTTAAAAATCTATTACGCTTATCTTATACCCCCGCCTATTCTGCCTTTACTTTTCCATTGGTGGTCGGCGCCGTCACTTTATTAAAAATGAGTGAATTTTTATCTGAGCAGGGTGTTACTGTGTACTGGGTCAATATGACTGCGCAGTTAGCGAACATAGAGTTAGCGATTGCCAGCGCGATGGTGCTTTATGTTAGTTTTCATTATTTACCGCACTTCTTTAATCGGGCTTCACGGTAATAAAATTTTTTTAATTGAGCTTCATAGTAATAAAAAACATCGCCGAATAGATAACGACTTTATATTTAATAACAGCTTTATATTTAATAAAATCAAATGGAATAGCGGTGATCAATTAACCGCTATCATTTCAGACATTAACTATTGCGTATATTCAGGATAATCTTTAAAGCCAATGAGCTCCTCTTCAAACAACATGCTCAGATGAACGGATGCTAATATCTAAAATAGATGTCAAGTAACATGGAAACTTAAATTATCAATTATTATTATGATACTAACCTCACCTTGTCACAATAAAGCCAATAATAAATAAAACAATTACCAAGACAAGCAATACATTAATGCGTTTACATATTAATAGCTTAATAATACTAATTGACAAATATCCTCTAAAGGTCAATGTTCACTGGCTTTGCACTGATCGTAATAAGCTGTTATTTTTATGATACAAAATGACGCTTTACCTCAAAAACTTGATTCAAGTTTACGCTTTTTATAATAAATTCGACGAAAAAACAAAAATATTTATTTAGGTGTAGTATAAATAAAATATCTTTTTTCATCTCACTCAATGCGGAGTACATGAAAATTAACAAACCAATATCCCACTCAAGTTTAACCAACGATCCATTACACAAGATGTTTGATGAAGTGGATGCTATCTCTGTGCAAGGATATGATGAAGAGCGCAGGGTTATCTATTGGAATGCCGGTAGTGAGTCTCTTTATGGTTACAGCAAAGAAGAAGCGTTAGGACAAAAGCTTGAACAGTTAATCATTCCCAAACCATTATGGGAACATATCATTCCCGCCCACAGTAATTGGGTCCACAACAATATAGAAATCCCAGCCTCTGAAATAACCTTACTCAATAAAGCGGGTGAGGATGTTAATGTTTTCTCTAGTCATGTGATGTTTGTAAATCAAGAAAATAAAAAGCAAATGTATTGTGTTGATATTGATTTATCCGATGTACGTTATGCACAAGAACAAGCTATTTTTAAAGAAAAAATGTTAGAAGCGGTATTTGAAGCCAGCCCAGATTTATTCTTCTTAATGACAGAAGAAGGCATCATTATCGATTATCGCGCCCATGACAAAAAGAGCCTGTATATTCCCCCAAATAAGTTTATTGGCAAGTCGATGGTTGATGTTTTACCTGAGCATGTGGCTAATAAATTTAAATTACATTTTAATAGAGCATTGCAACAGGAAGGGGAAGCTAGCTTTGAGTATGAATTAGCGATGCCTTACGGCATGGTTTACTTTGAAGCGAGAATAAGCCACCTACCGGACAATAAGCAAATTTTAGGTATTGTGCGCGACATTACTGAACGACATAAATCTTCAGAAATCATTCGCCAACATGCTTACTTCGATACGCTGACTTTATTACCCAACCGCTTTTTAGCACTGGATCGTTTATCACAAATGCTCAATGAGGCAGAACGAAATAATGAATGTGCAGCGGTATTCTTTATTGATTTAGATGACTTCAAAAAAGTAAACGATTCATTAGGCCATGAAGTGGGCGATAAACTATTAATCGCCGCTGCAAATAGATTAAACAGTGCGATACGTAAAGAAGATACCGTAGGCCGTTTAGGCGGTGACGAATTTATTGTACTGATACGCGATATAAAGTCCGACCATGATGCTTCAATTATTGCAGATGCATTATTAAATATTTTTAGAGAACCTCTGCGCATTGATGGGCGAGAACTGATCCTAACCTTAAGTATTGGTATCTCGATGTACCCGCAAAATGGCGATAATGCCTCGGAGTTATTACGTAATTCAGATATAGCGATGTACCAAGCTAAAGCCTTAGGGCGTAATGCTTATTCATTTTTTACTAAAGAAATGAACGTCACTATGTTGAGACGCTTTGAAATTGAAGAGCAAATGCATGGTGCATTAGAACGTAATGAGTTTGAAGTTTATTATCAGCCTTTGCTAGATGTGAAGACAAAAAAAATTATTGGAGCAGAAGCCTTATTACGTTGGCATAACCATTCACTAGGTCATATAACCCCGGACGAGTTTATCCCTATTGCAGAACATACGGGCTTAATTATCCCTATTGGGCAATTTGTTATTCAGCAAGCACTGAGCTTTTTAACTTACTGGCAACAGGTTACACAAAACAAGTACGTCATGGCAGTTAATTTATCCCCTAGCCAATTCAGGGATAAAGAGTTATTTAATTTCGTTAAAAATATACTGCGTGATGAAAACCTCACAGCAAACAGCTTAGAGCTTGAAATCACTGAAGGTGTGTTAATGACTGGTCAGTCTTATGTGGCAGAGACGTTAATGCAATTTGACCTATTGGGCGTAAAATTATCAATGGATGATTTTGGTACAGGTTACTCTTCACTGAGTTACTTACGCCAATATGCTTTTGATGTGTTAAAAATAGATCGAAGTTTTATCAATGGCATCACGCTCAATGATGAAGACAGAAATTTAGTGAAAGCAGCCATCGCAATGGCACATAGTTTAGGCTTGGCAGTTGTTGCTGAAGGTGTAGAGATGCATGGACAATTGCTACTTTTAGAAGAGCTAGGTTGCGATTTTGCACAGGGTTTTTATTTCAGCAAACCGGTTCCTGCAGAGCAATTTATTACGCTATCGAAAAACTATAAGTTAGATGAGCCATAAGTGATTAATCAGCGAAACCAATCTTAACCGTACACAAAAAATAAACTTTTTAGAGACTAAATATTAAGACCAACTCATTTATTAATATAATGAGTTGGTCTTAATTTTATGAGGTAATTTTAATCTTATGAGTCAGCTTTATTGTTATGAGGCCGCTTTATACTTTTTCAACAGTATTTTAGAGGCTACATATTTTAAATAATGGACTAAGACTTTTGATCATCACTCAGTTTAAATTGCGCTACTAATAAACTTTGTTCATTAGATAACTCGTTCAATGAGACACTGCTTTTAGCCGCTTTTTCAGCACCTAGCGCAATGTCATTGGCCATATCCGCAATATTAACAATATTTTGGGCGACCTCTTTAACCACGGCACTTTGTTCCTCTGAAGCCGTTGCAATCGAGGTACTCATATCATTAATCGTATTCAGACTAAGCAACATTTCTTTTAATGAAGTACTGGTTGCCAGTGTTTGATTCACCGAGCGATCTGCATATTCGAGATTACTTTCTACGATACTTACCGCTTCGCTGGCTTTACTCTGTAAACTATCTATCATTTGATTAATTTCAGTCGCAGAGTGTTGAGAACGCGTCGCAAGAGAGCGTACTTCATCGGCAACAACAGCAAATCCTCTGCCATGCTCACCGGCACGAGCCGCTTCGATTGCAGCATTTAACGCGAGCAGGTTAGTCTGCTCCGCAATCCCCTGAATAACATTAAGCACCTCTCCAATCTGTATCGACTCTGAAGATAGTTGTTGAATAACATGGGAAGCATTATCCAGAGAAGATTTTAAACTATTAATGAACTCAAGGTTTACATTCATATTCTCCATATTTGCTTCTGCTTGCTGAGTTACTTTAGTGACTTCATTACTGGTGTTTGAAGCATGTGATGCCACTTCATAAACGGCTGCTTCAAGTTCAGTCACTGCCGTAGAAACAATATCTGTCTGTGCGCCCTGCGCAGAAACATTTTGGTTGGTTTGCTCACTCATGGCTAAACTTTCTGCCGCGACCGCATTGATCGTGGTCGCCCCTGATTGCACTTTGTAAATGAGCTTACCTTGTTTATCGATCAACGCATTTATATTGTTCGCCACCAGCCCCATTTCAGAATGGTATTGCGTATTAATGTTTTCAGTTAAATCCCCTTCAGAAAGACGATTCAATGCTTTAATAATATCGGCGAGTGGTTTACGAATTGCGCGCACCACCGTTGTTGCAATTGTTAAAGCGATAATAATCGAGATAAAAGCTAATACTAGATTGAGAGTAAGTGAACGATTAAAAGCTTCTTCTGCATCTGACAAAGCATTACCAGAAAGAATGCGGATCCCTCCAGAAAGACTATTTAACTGATCGTTTACTTGATCCATGTTCTGTGCATTTTCTTCAAATATTAAATGACTTTTTTCATTATATTTAATGAAGATACGTTGTTGTTGAAACAAACCAAGTGGCTTTGTGATTGCACGTTCAAGCTCACCATTGTAGTAATTAATGTCAGCCGCATAATCAGGCATATCACTGATCACAGTAGTAATTTGCTCTTTAAACGCTTGATAGTATTGCAATAGATCTTTTTCAAATCGTTGTGCTGATTCATTCGTCGCCAGCGCCAATGAACGCTGTAGAACTTTAATCGCTTTAGATGACAGGCTAACGGCTCCTTTAATACTTTCAACGGTAAAAATCTGTCCATTTTCTTCTGCGGTTAATGCAATATTCGCAATGTCTTCCTCAAAGAAATCCCAGGTATCGTTCAAATTACCACTCTCAGACAACGCCTTTTTTCTCGCCGTAATACGGCTATCGTGTAAATCTAAATGAGCTTCCGCATTTGCAAACAATTGCTGTGCAGAAATATCAGCTTGTTGTGTAGAAGCTAATATTTCTGGATAGTCTGCTAAATCAACTTGTAAAGATGCCAGCAGCGCAATGTATTTATCTTTTGCTGCAAAATATTTGTCTCGTAATACTTTTCTTTTTTCCGGAGTCTGAGTATTTGCATGTTCCATTAATGCTCGATTAGCATCTTGTAGGTTAAGTAGTACGGTGTTTGATTTATCCAGTAAACTGGTCAAGGTCGATGAGGTTAACTCTAATTGTTGTGCCATTTTTACTTGAGATAGATAAGCAGAACCAGAGATAGCGATCACCAGAGCAATAACAATCGAAAATCCAATGATGATCCTCTGAATAAGTGAAATATGCATAAATAAGCCTTGTTTAGTAGAAATAACATCAACATAGTAGCTAACTCAAACGTTGATGAAGTTGTAATAACTAATAGAATATTACTGACCAACAAATTAATTTGTTGCAATTAAGAGTCTCAATGTTAATTATTAACGATTAATACTCTCATTTGGATAAGGTGCTTGTTCAAACCTAGTTAACGTGACTTTTATTGCTCATTATTATTGTTCGGTAATATTGCTCAGTATGGCACCTAACTACTGAGTATTCACTGCGCATTAACAGTGCCTTTTTTACAGTCAAAGCAGTTTAAATAACCCAATAAAATCAGAGTTTACCCGCCACCAATTTGTAATACTTATAAACCTAAAAAATATCCATTATCATCATAGTACAAGGTTTCCATAAGGCTAATTTATTTAACAGAATTACAAAAAAATGAGTAAATACTATTATTTATTTAACTTAATTGCTTTTCTATTCGTATTTTCAGTCTGTTAGCAGATCATCACATCGGTGACTTTATGACTCATCTCCATTCATGCTTTAGTATTATTAAATAAGCGTAATTTCTTTCATTTAAATAAGAGAAATAACAAAAATATTGAATGTTTTTATACTTAAATTTCTACAACAAAAATCATTTCCCGATATTTATCAGTGAGTGCTAATGAGGCATAAAAGCACAATGTAGCCTCTATATAATGCTCAACACCAAATAAAAGATAAAAACCACATAAATACTGTCCTTTTATTTGCAATTTCGAGCAAATTTACTAATTTTTATACGACGATTAAAAACATACTCCTTTAGAGTTAACGAATTGTAATTAACTTGCTGTAATTTTTATTGTGAATAGCTGCATCTATGACAACAAAAATTAACGTAATACGTTGTAAAACGATTAACCCAAATGACAGACAAACAGTGAGAACCACGATGATGATAAGAAAAAAGATGTACCTGGCTTTGTTTTGTTTAATGACAGTTCTACTTATTCAATCCGCGTACATGATCTATCAGAGTAGTCGTATCCATGAAACGTCTATCAAAATAGCTAATACCATCGAGCCTATTTTGTTTAAAAACTATGAATTAAAGATAGCCGTGATTCAAGTACAACAATGGGTCACTGATATTAGTGCAACAAGAGCTCTCGATGGATTAAACGATGGTATTGAAGTTGCGGGTGAAAACTACGACATTGCGGTCAATCTACTTAATGAGTTAAGTGTGTTAGATACCGCTAACTCAGACTTCTACACACAAATGCTACCCACGCTTGAGAACTACTTTAATACCGGTAAGTTAATGGCAAATGCTTATATTGATGAAGGCCCAGAAGGTGGTAATAAAATCATGCCGATGTTTGATGATGCTGCAGCGGCGATCACTGATCAAGTTGAACAAGTGATGACGCTCTCCAGAGAACGTTCATTACAAAACCTCTCCAAACAGACTGATGATGCATCGGCAATTGAAACAATTGTGTATTCTTTTTCTGTTTTATTTTTATTAGCGTTAGTTGCTTTATATTTCTTAACTAGCAAAGGTTTATTAAAACCACTTGATGCGATGATGAAGATGGCCAATGACCTTGCGCACGGTGAAGGAGATTTAACGAAAAGATTAAATGAGTCTAAACAAGATGAGCTTGGCATTACCTCTCATCATATTAATAGTTTCATTACAAAAACACAGGCAGTCATTAAAACAGTCAGTGTCACTATTAAAGACCTCAGTGAAACGTCTGACTTATTACAAGATTCAGCTCAAAAAACCAAACATGATATGGCGGCACAACTTAAGGAAACAGAACAGACAGCAAGTGCAATGAATGAACTCACCGTATCTTCTAAAGAAGTTGCTCAATATACCGTTGATGCTTCTAATGAAACAACAGTGGTTAATGAACATATCGAAAGCGGCATGAACATTTGTAATTCTGCGACGATACAAATGGCTGAACTATCTGAAAAAATGACCTCTGCCCAACAAGTTGTTAAACGTTTAGGTGATGACAGTGCCAATATTGGTGCGATGTTAGAAGTGATTGTTGCCATTTCTCAACAAACAAACTTATTAGCACTCAATGCCGCGATTGAAGCAGCACGAGCAGGTGAAAAAGGGCGTGGTTTTGCCGTTGTTGCTGACGAAGTACGTTCATTAGCAGGTCGCTCTCAAGCGTCTACGCAGGATATTCAAAACATCGTTAATCGCTTACGAGAGAATGTAGAAGAAGTTGTCACCGTGTTTGCTGTGAGCCGAGATAACGCGAATCAATCACACAGTAAAGTTGAAGCATTAACACATTCATTAAGTGTTATTGCAGAGAATGTGAAAAATATTAGCCAAATGAATGAGCAAATTGCCACTGCTACTGCAGAGCAAAACCAAGTGGTGTCAGAGGTAGAACGCAGTATTGTTAATATTTCTAGCGTGTCTAATTCCAATGCAGTGAATATTGAATCGGTCAGCAGCACCGGGCAAACACTAAAAAACAATGTACTTGATCTAAATAAATTAGTGAGTCAATTTAAGTATTAATAGATTGATTCTTAAGCCATCGTTAGCGTGAAGTTTACTTTACGCTAACGTTTATTATTTGTTGTTTGTTAAGAGCAAAAATTAACACATATTATTGAAAACCCATCCCCTCATCAACACCAATGATTACTAATCATTGCCAACCAACTCAAGGATAATCAAGCATTTGTGTTTTTTGTTAAATTTAAATTAACTCAAACCACGGTCACAGTTTCATATATTGGTTTTATTATCTAAATCATTGTTATTCCATATCAACTAGTCTGCAAATAATATTTCCTTCTACTCAATATAGGAAATAGCGCAATTTGAGGCTTTCACTAATAAGCTAATCTCCCTCTATAAATAGTGATTAAAGGGGTGGAATAATGCTGTATTTCGAATTTATATTTTTATTGTTTGTGTTGTATGTAGGATCTCGGTTTGGTGGGATTGGCTTAGGTGTAGTATCCGGTATCGGTTTAGTGGTTGAGGTGTTTGTGTTCAAAATGCCGCCGACTTCGCCTCCTGTCACCGTGATGTTAATCATATTAGCCGTTGTCACCTGTGCATCGATTTTAGAAGCGGCTGGTGGTTTAAAATATATGCTGCAAATTGCTGAGCGTATTTTAAGAAACAATCCTAAACGCGTCACACTCATTGCCCCTTTTGTGACTTATGCAATGACCTTTTTATTAGGTACAGGGCATGCGGTTTATTCGATCATGCCGATCATTGGAGATGTTGCACTTAAAAATGGCATTCGCCCTGAACGCCCAATGGCAGCGGCCTCCGTTGCCTCGCAAATTGGTATTACTGCTTCGCCCTTGTCGGCGGCAGTAGTCTATTATTTAGCGCAACTCGTCGATATTGATGCATCCATCACGCTACTATCTATTTTAATGGTTACCGTTCCGTCTACTTTATTTGGCACCTTGATGTTAGCACTTTACAGTCTTCGTCGCGGTAAAGAGTTAGAAGACGATCCTGATTACCAAGCACGTTTAAAAGATCCTATTTGGCGTGAAAAAATAGAAAATACAACATCAACTTCTTTAGATGAAATCCTACCGACTAAAGCCCGTAATGCGGTGTTTACCTTCTTAGGTGCCATTGCTTCTATTGTGTTAATCGCCATGCTGCCAGAAATTAGAACCATCACAGAGGGATCTGCGCCAATCAAAATGTCAGTCGTGATCCAGATGATGATGCTAGCCTTTGGTGGGGTTATTTTATTAGCGACAAAAACCGACCCACGTGATGTTCCTAATGGCGTTGTTTTTAAATCGGGTATGGTCGCAGCCATTGCTATTTTTGGTATTGCCTGGATGTCTGATACCTATTTCCAATATGCAATGCCACAATTTAAAGCTGGTATAGTGGATATGGTAACGCTACATCCTTGGACATTTGCATTATCACTGTTCATTGTCTCGGTGGTTGTTAATTCTCAAGCGGCAACCGCTCGAATGATGTTACCCGTAGGGCTAGCGCTCGGCTTAGAACCGGCTTTAGTGATTGGTTTAATGCCGGCCGTTTATGGTTATTTCTTTATTCCTAATTACCCATCAGATATTGCAACGGTCAACTTTGATAGCTCTGGCACAACTAAAATAGGTAAGTATTACTTTAACCATTCATTTATGTCCGTGGGTTTGATTGGTGTTGTATCGGCTTGTCTTGTTGGTTATGTATTAGGGCAAATAGTCATTGGTTAAAAATCTAATTAATGACCCAGATCATCATGGGTCATTAATTTTAAGGCAGAATAAGCGAAAATATTGATTACCTGGATGTTCAATAATAAAGTGATTGCAATTAATTAGACGATCGGTCTATTATATTAAAATGACATCATTAATTATAAAACCACGCCGTGGTAGACCCCCAAAAGTATCACGAGAAAATCGCGATACTAAAGCGGAATTGATCCGCAGTGGTCTTGAACAACTAACTGAAAGTGGTTTTGCAGCTTCTGGTATCGACCTGATTTTAAAAAAAGTCGGCGTACCCAAAGGTTCTTTTTACCATTACTTTGCCAGCAAAGAAGTGTTTGGGTTGGCAGTGATTGAGAGCTATGCAAACTATTTTGCTAATAAACTCGATACTTATTTATTAGATCAGGCTTATCCACCATTAACACGGATAAGTCATTTTGTTGAAAATGCTAAGTCAGGGCTTGCACGTCATCACTTTACCCGTGGATGTTTAGTTGGAAACTTAGGCCAAGAAGTGCATTTACTGCCTGAAAGTTTTAGACAAGTGTTGATCGATATTTTTCTGTCTTGGCAACAACGTATCAGTGATTGTTTTAAACTGGCACAAGCCGGTGGCGACTTATCAAAAACAGCAGATTGCGAGCAATTAGCTGAATGTTTTTGGGTTGGTTGGGAAGGCGCAGTAAGCCGAACACGCTTAGTACAAAGTGCCGAGCCACTTGATAACTATTTCAAACATTTTATGGCTAGTTTACCTCGATAATATTCAGCAATGAAGTCGCTGCGAGCAATCGATAAAGCATCAATAAGTGATTCACACTTAAACAAATAAAATGAGCACATAAGTTAAGTAATAGATTAGCGATATAACCAATCAACCAATCTATATGAAAAAATTTAATTATTAATAGACGATCGGTCTAAAGGGGAAAAATATGTTTAAAGGTATTTTAATCGAAAAAGACGAACAAGGTTACAGAGCTGCAGTTAAGAGTATCGACGAAAGTGTATTACCGGAAGGTGATGTCACGATTAAAGTCGCTTACAGCACCTTAAACTATAAAGATGCATTAGCAATCACAGGCAAAGGCCCGGTTGTGCGAAGCTTCCCTATGGTGCCGGGTATTGATTTAGTTGGTACTGTTGAACAAAGTGACAGTGACAAGTTTAAAGTTGGCGACCAAGTTCTGTTAAATGGTTTCGGTGTTGGTGAAACACATTGTGGTGGCTTGGCAGAAACAGCACGTTTAAAAAGCGAATGGTTAATTCCATTACCAAATGCTTTCTCTGCTCGTCAAGCAATGTCGATTGGTACCGCGGGTTATACAGCGATGTTGTGTGTGATTGCTTTAGAAAAACACGGCATTACCCCCGATAAAGGCGATATATTGGTAACCGGTGCAAATGGCGGTGTCGGTAGTTTTGCGATCAGTATTTTAGCCAAATTAGGTTACACCGTTGTTGCGTCAACAGGGCGAGTTGATCAAGCGGAGTATTTGAAAAAATTAGGCGCAACGGAAGTCATTGACCGTGCAACATTATCAGAGCCAGGCCGTCCTTTAGCGAAAGAACGTTGGGCAGCTGCAATTGACTCAACGGGTAGTCATACGTTAGCGAATATCTGTGCAAGCTTGAAATATGGCGGTGTCGTCGCTGCTTGTGGTTTAGCTCAGGGCATGGATTTAACAACAACGGTTATGCCATTTATTCTACGCGGCGTGACGTTAGCGGGTATCGATAGTGTGATGCGTCCAACTCAAGATAGAGTGGAAGCCTGGGAACGCCTTGCGACTATTTTAGAAGCAGATGTATTTGATGATATCGCCAAAGAAATCAGCTTAGAACAAGCAATTGATACCGCCGAACAATTGATTTCAGGAAAAGTACGTGGTCGAGTGGTTGTTAAGATCGCTGAATAATACCAACGGCGCCAAGTAAATAAGTAAAATAACGCTAGTTAAATAAAAAAAATAGCCTGCTTAATCTTCTATTAAGCGGGCTATTTTTTGCCATCTCACACAAAATACCAATCACGTGCTTAATGTAATTGGTAGTAGACAATTGATAATTAACATTTAATGCTTACTGTTTAACGACTTTAAAGTTATCCCAAGCCTGAGAAGTGGGCATCACTTCTAAACTATTAATATTGATATGTGCAGGTTGCTCAGCAATCCAAAATATAATATTGGCGATATCTTCAGGTTGTATTGCACTCGCTCCTTTATAGATTTGGTCATACTTTTCTTGGTCGCCTTTAAAGCGCACTAAACTAAATTCACTCTCAGCTAATCCCGGCTCTAGACTGGTCACTCTGACTCCCGTCCCGGCAAAATCACTGCGTAAATTTCTAGAAAACTGCGCAACAAAGGCTTTACTCGCGCCATACACATGGCTACCAGGATAAGCCCAGTTAGCAGCAACACTGGCTAAATTAATAATACTTGCACACGTTTGCGCACGTAAAATAGGTAATAAACTATGCGTCACATTCACTAGGCCTGTGACGTTAGTATCAATCATGGTATGCCAATCGGACAATGAGGCTTTATCGGCAGGTTCAGCGCCTAATGCAAGGCCTGCATTGTTAACTAAAATACCGATTTGTTTAAAATTTTCAGGTAAGTGAGTTACAAACTCTGTCACCGCTTCACTATCTCGTACATCTAATACTGAATAAAATACTTCAGTCAACGCTGACAATTCAACACTCAGTGTTTTTAAGCGTTCTTCTCTGCGACCAGTGATAATTAAGGGATAACCATGTTGAGCAAATTTTTTAGCAGTAGCTAACCCAAATCCAGAAGTTGCACCTGTAATTAAGACGACCGGATGTTGTTGTGCTTGGTTTTGTTCTGTCATTTCACATTCCTTTAAAAAACGTAATACCGTCATTATTGATGAATACTTCACCAATACTAATAGAAAACTCTCTGCACTTCATATGCATTTACGATGTATTTATGATCTATTTCCATCAACGCTAAATATTGACCGTTAAGTGAACTCTCTATTAGCTTTAAAGAGTATGACTGCCGATGATAATAGTGATAGAGCCAGAACGACATTTTTGTAGTCTCAATACCAGACTCACCCACTAACCTATTCAACTTACAAGCGACTTACCCTTTCACCCGACGCCTCTTTAGTCGTGCGTGTTGAAAATAGTGTATGAAAGAGCACGTTAAAAATAGTTTAAAAGTGAAACTAAAATAGTCAACAGAAAGGCTGATTCAAGAGATAAGAGGTAAGAGATAAGAGATAAGAGATAAAAAGTAAAAGGTAACAAATAAATGGGTGACGTTGATTTTCCCGAGATAATAAAAGCTCTTCTTTAATCGCTATAAGGAAGAGCTTAACAATGAAAAATAACCACTGACAAAGTGAATTTACACAGTAATTTCTGAGAATACGCTATCTAACGTCTCAATAATAAAGTCTGCTTCTTGATGGTTAATGGTCAACACAGGACATAAACACAAAGTATTATTTAAGTATTTAAAAGAGCGATTGGTACGCCCTATAATCAAACCTTTTTGCATACACATTGCAGCGACTTTAATGGCTACCGCCTCCGCGACAGGTGTTTTGTTTTCACGATCACTCACCAGCTCAAGACCTAATAACAGCCCTTTACCGCGCACATCACCGATAATGGCATGCTTTTGTTGTAACACTTGCAGTTGTTCAAACAAATAATCGCCCATCACCGCACTATTGGTCACCAACCCTTCTCGCTCTAGTATTGCTAGATTTGCTAGCGCAGCAGCTGGTCCTGCCGTACAGCCTGCATAGGTACTGACATCACGAAAGTATGCTTCTCTGTCAGATCCATCAGCTAAGAATTCATCAAATAATGCTTCAGTGGTGACAACACATGAAATGGCTGCATAACTCGATGCGACACCT
The DNA here is from genome assembly GCF_014163575.1 of Psychromonas sp. SR45-3. Lineage (NCBI taxonomy): Bacteria > Pseudomonadati > Pseudomonadota > Gammaproteobacteria > Alteromonadales > Psychromonadaceae > Psychromonas > Psychromonas sp. SR45-3. Next base: position 2,250 of record NZ_JACJDP010000057.1, on the reverse strand, counting down.
TTTGCTAGCGTCACAATGTCAGGTTTAATGCCGTAGTGTTGATAACCAAACCATTTACCGGTTCTCCCCATGCCGCACACTACTTCATCCATGTGTACTAAAACATTATATTTTTTACAAATGTCCATCACTGCTGGCCAATAACCTTCAGGTGGCGTGATCACCCCGCCGCCTGCGGTAATGGTTTCAAAAACAACCGCCCCCACTGTGTCAGGGCCTTCACGTAAAATAACTTTTTCTAATTCTTTTGCCGCTAAAATACCGTAATCTTTAACCTCACCAAATTGACTTCTGTATTCACAGCAGTGTGGGAACTCCACAAAACCAGGAACAAATGGGCCGTAGTGTAAACGACGCTCTTCTTGCCCAGTTGCACTTAATGTTGCGATGGTTGTGCCATGGTAATCTCGTTCGCGGTACAGAATTTTATTCTTTTTGCCGCCGTATTTTTGTTGAGAAATCTGACGCACAATTTTGAAGGCTTTTTCGTTGGCTTCAGAACCTGAACTTGCGTAATAAACGCGACTCATTCCAGGCATTTTTTCTAATAATTTTTCAGCGAACTCTGCGCTTGGTTGGTTACCCGCCGTACTTGCAAAAAAGTTAAGCTTAACTATTTGCTCGCGCACCGCATCAGCAATTTCAGTGCGACCATAACCAACATTGACACACCAAACACCACCAGAAGAAGCATCCAAATAACTGTTGCCTTTAGCATCCCAAATACGTGAACCCTCTCCCTTCACCATAATCATTGGATCTTGGCTTTTTAATACACTGTGTTGGCTCAAATGGTGCCAAACATGGTTACGATCTTTTTCGATTAGCTCTGCTGTTTGTGAGTCCATCATGTTCTTCTCCTGCGTTAAGTATCCATTTCCGATGACCCACACTAACTTACAAATTGGCTTGTTCTTTAGCGCCAGCCATTTTATTCGATAGAGCCAGCGGTTATTTTTAAAGGCTTGTTGCCATAAATAAATTAGCTGGTTAAGTGGAACCACAATTGCTGACCTTTGGCTCTATCGATTGCTGGTTAATATTGTAATAGTGTGGCCAATATTCACTAAGGCTAAGGAAGATCCGTGGAACAAATTTGGTATGTATTGCCTATCGTCATCTTTGCCGCTGTAGTGCGAGGATATAGTGGATTTGGTTTTGCAGTGATTGCAGTGGTGGGCTTAAATTTGTTTTTTAAACCACAACAAAGTGTTGCTATTGTATTGTCGTTGGATCTTATTTGTAGTCTGAATTTATGGCGACAAGCCGTTAAACAAGCACATTTCCCTGCACTAAAAAAACTGGTTCTAGGCTCTATATTAGGCATTCCTATTGGTTATAGCTTTTTGCTTTTAATTCCAGAAGATACCCTTAAACTTTTAATTTGTTTAGGTATTTTAATGTTAGCTGCTTTGCTATTTTCAAGTTACAGGCCCTTCAATGCAGAGAAAAATAGTACTAAATTAGGTTTCGGTTTAGCGTCTGGAGCAGGTACGGCGAGTGCATCGATTGGCGGACCAATGATTGTGTATTATATGTTATCGAGTAATTTAACAACGAGCAGCCAACGAGCGACGATGATCTTATTTTTTATTGCCAGTGAAGCATTCGCAGTGATCGCTCTTATTAGTGGAGGGTTAGTTGATGACACCTTACCTAAAGCCTTATTAATACTGACTATTCCAACGTTGTTAGCGGTCTATTATGGGCAATATCTGTTTAACCGAAAACCTCCTCAGTCATTAAAAAGCTTTGCTCTGCCTATTATGGTAGTTGTGTCTTTATTGGGTATCGCAAACTCAACTCATACTTTATTAACATAAGCCTTTCACTACATCTATCAGGGCGAATTTTTACTCAAAGTGTCGCCCTTTTTATCCCCTTCTTAGCTTAGGCTTTAACTTCATTAAGCGAGCCCCCTACTAACCTTTTTCACCATTAACCGGTCTGTACTATTCATAAATCAAGCTAATCAACTATCCAACATATTAGACCATTGTTATTTGTTACCTCGTTGCAGGGTTACTTTTGTTTACTTGATAAACGTGACATGTTTCTAATTCTGTAAATTGATAAATTAAGCCTTTTTTCAACACCAACATTAACTAGTAAACACAATCAATAACGGCAAATCAGCCTCCAATAAGTGCTATAAGAACTAAAGTTAATGAGTTGTCGGCAGTTGATTAGGTAACTAGGTCGGTAGGTAAGTTAGTAAGAAAGTCATAGGTAAATAGGTCGGTAGGTAAA
>NZ_JACJDP010000056.1:0-20098 GCF_014163575.1 Psychromonas sp. SR45-3 | reverse complement strand
CGAGCATTCGTTTTAGAACGCTGTCCACGTACAGGCAAGCTGCGACGATGACGAAGTCCACGGTAACAACCAAGGTCCATTAGACGCTTGATGCTCATAGATACTTCACGACGTAAATCACCTTCTACGGCGAATTTAGCTACTTCTGTACGAAGAGCTTCGATTTGTGTTTCATCCAGATCTTTAAGCTTAGTAGATTCTGCAATGCCTGACTCAGCACAAATAATTTGTGAACGAGTCTTGCCAATGCCGAAAATAGCAGTTAATGCGATAACTGCATGCTTATGATCAGGAACGTTAATGCCAGCGATACGGGCCACTATGCACTCCTTAAAAGTTAACGATTCATTTGCGAAAAGCCCGAAAGGATGCTCTACAAATGATGATTATAAAAAATAAGTTGCTAGTTTATAAAACTAGTCACTTTAAATATCCAAATCTTAATTAGCCTTGGCGTTGTTTATGCTTTGGCTCTACGCAGATAACTCGCACCACACCGTGGCGTTTGATAACTTTGCAGTTACGGCAGATTTTTTTAACGGATGCACGAACTTTCATTGCAACACTCCGGTTGGTAAATATTAGCCTATCGAAGGGGTAACAAGTTAAAATTAAAACTGTCACATCCCAAGGGGTGCCGAATATAGCAAATTTTAAATAATTATTCGAGAAATACTTGACTAAAAGTGAATAAACATTTCAACCCTCTTCAATTTGAAGATAAAGGCTGCTAAAAATGAAGGTACAGAAGCTAAGGGTAAGTTTAAAAGTGCCATTAAAATAGCCTCTGTAAATAATATTGCGACTATATTTTTCGTGCTTACATAATCTTTTTTAAATTGAATATATTATTTAAGTAATATTAAGACAGCATTGCGACAGTGTTATAATATGCAACCCTATCTTTCTTTATCTTTATTTAGCTTGCTTTAATTTAATCGTATTAAGGCTTCATTAGGAGTTGTTGTGGAAGTTACTTTATTGTTGTTGCAACAGCTTAGTGTTTACTTGGTGATCACTTATTTGCTGAGTAAAACCCCGCTTTTTATGCCGATGCTTTTTATCTCTGGGCGTAACTCTCACCGTATCGCGTGTTATTTATTATTCAGTACGTTTTGTATTTTAGGCACTTACTTTAGTTTATCGATTGAAAATGCGTTGGCTAACACGCGTGCGATTGGTGCGGTAATGGGCGGCTTGATGGGCGGCCCTATCGTTGGGCTAGCGGTGGGGTTAACCGGTGGTTTGCATCGTTATTCGATGGGGGGATTTACTGATGTCGCCTGTATGATTTCAACGACCTGTGAAGGGTTGATTGGTGGGTTGTTGCATCTTTATTATTTACGTAAAGGGCGCATAGAGAAAATTTTTAGGCCACTGACTGCGATGGCGATCACTCTATTTGCTGAAATACTGCAGATGTTGATTATTCTTATTGTTGCGGAGCCCTTTGATAAGGCTTGGCTGTTGGTGCAATCGATTGCGTTACCGATGATTATTGCTAACTCGGTGGGTGCCGCTTTGTTCATGAGCATCATCCAAGATAGAAAAGCGATTTTTGAGAAGAACTATAATGCGTTTTCTAATAAGGCGTTACGTATTGCGCAGCTTTCAGTTGGGGTGTTCCGTCATGGTTTTGATGCTAAAAGCTGTCAGAAAATTGCTAATATTATTCACCAAGAGACGGGTGTTGGCGCGGTTTCCATTACTGATAGAGAAAAGATTTTAGCCTTTATTGGTGTAGGGGATGACCATCATTTATGTGGCACGGTGATCTCTTCTGACTATACTTTACAGGCGATTAAAAGTGGCGAAATGACTTATGCCGATGGCTATTCTACGGCGTACCAGTGTTCTATTCATGAGGATTGTAAGTTAGGTTCGGTGTTGGTTATCCCGTTATTAGAAGCTGATGGACGTGTATTGGGTACAGTTAAGTTGTATGAGCCTAAGCAGAAGATGTTTTCGACCTTAAATCGTAGTTTGGGGGAGGGCTTGGCTAAGCTTATCTCTAATCAAATTTTATTAGGGCGATATATTCAGCAAAAGAATTTATTGAATCAATCTGAAATCCGTTTGTTACAAGCACAGGTTAATCCTCACTTTTTGTTTAATACCTTGAATACGATCAGTGCGGTGACAAGAAAAGATCCGCAGAAAGCGCGTGAGTTAATTCAGCATTTATCGCACTTTTTTAGAAGTAATTTAAAGCAAAATATTGACCAAGTGACGGTTAAGGAAGAATTAGAGCATGTGCATGCTTACCTTGAGATTGAGCTTGCGCGTTTTGCTGACCGTTTAAGTGTGCGAGAGAATATTGCCGATGAGTTGTTATCACTTAAGATACCTACTTTTACTTTACAACCGCTGATTGAGAATGCCATTAAACATGGTACGTCGACGTTAATTGGCAAAGGTGAGTTGGATATTAATGGTTACTTGTTGGAAAGAGGTAAGGAAACCTTGGTGGTGTTGGAGGTAATTGATAATGCAGGAAACTACAAAACGCCAGCTAATATGAATAGCAAAGGATTAGGGTTGCAGATTGTTGATAAACGTATCAAAAATGAATACGGTCAGCATTATGGTTTAACGATGACCTGTGAATCGGGTGTATATAGTAAGGCGACTATCCTTATCCCTCTGCAAAAACGAAAGGAAGCATGATGTTAAAAGCAATTATTATTGACGATGAGCTGTATGCCCGTGAAGAGCTTAACGAGTTATTAGTTGAAACGAATCAAGTGCAAGTGATTGAGCAGTGCGGTAATGCCATTGAAGGGTTAAAGGCGATTAATAGCTTGAAGCCTGATGTGGTGTTTTTGGATATACATATGCCACAAGTTAGCGGTTTAGAGTTATTAAGCATGCTTGACCAAGAGACGATGCCGAAGGTGGTGTTTGTGACTGCCTATGATGAGTATGCAGTGAAAGCGTTTGAAGATAACGCCTTTGATTATTTGCTTAAACCGGTCGAGAGTTGCCGTTTATTAAAAACATTAAAGCGGCTCAATGCAGAGAGAGCTGAGCTGCCTAATTATGAGCAGATTACTCATAATAAGCTGGAGTTGATCCCTTGCTCGGGTTTTAATCGTATTTTGTTACTCACGCCCAATGAAATTGAAGTTGCGATGTCTGAGCAAACTGGCGTGCACTTGTTAACTGAAAAAGATAAGTTTACGGCGAGTTTGTCTTTGAAAGTATTAGAAGAAAAAACCGATTTGATACGTTGTCATCGCCAATATTTGATTAATCCGACTTGTATTCGTGAGATTAAATTATTGGATAATGGCTCTGCAGATATTGTGACTAAGTCCGGTCATCATGCACCTGTTAGTCGACGATATCTGAAGGTGATTAAAGACCGTTTTGGCTTGCTGTAAGTCATTAGTCTTTGCTGCTATCCTTTTGAGACTGCGGCAAAGATCACAATTTTGTTATGCTTCCAACCCACGTTATTGCTCGCTTAGTTTGTTCTTCTTTGAATCTAAGTTATCTGCTGAAACCACTTAATTTCGATATTAACCGTTTAAATGTGTATTTGACCACTTAAGTAATCAACTACTGTTATTTAACAGCAGAAGATTATAGTGCCAGCATCAAATTAACTCATTTAAAAGGAATTTAATCATGCTTTGGTTTCTCTTTTGTTTAGCACTGCTCATTGGTGGTTACTTTATTTACGGTAGCTTTGTTGAAAAAGTTTTTGGCGTTAAAAAACAACGTCAGACACCTGCCTATGAAAAACAAGATGGCGTGGATTATGTTGCTATGTCGACACCTAAAGTTTACTTAGTACAACTGCTTAACATTGCCGGTGTTGGCCCAATCTTTGGTCCTATCATGGGGGCGTTATACGGTCCTGCTGCAATGTTGTGGATTGTATTAGGTTGTATCTTTGCTGGTGGCGTGCATGATTATTTTTCGGGTATGTTATCAGTACGTAATGGCGGGGCATCGGTTCCTTCTATCACGGGTAAATACTTAGGTAACAATGCGAAGCACTTTATGAATGTGTTTGCGTTGGTACTTTTATTGTTGGTTGGGGTCGTTTTTGTTTCCGCACCTGCTGGCATGTTAACTAATTTAATTAATGACCAAACGGATATGACGGTATCGTTAATGACGATGGTTGCGATTATCTTTGCTTACTATGTTGTGGCGACGATTGTGCCGGTTGATAAAATCATTGGTCGTTTTTACCCGTTCTTTGGTGCGTTATTAATCTTTATGTCTGTTGGCTTAATTGTTGCCGTGTCTGTCTCTGCCGATCATACTTTATTAGGTGATTATGAGATGAGTCAGATGTTCACGAATATGAACCCAAATGACCTTCCATTATGGCCTGCATTGTTTATCACTATTGCTTGTGGTGCGATTTCTGGTTTCCATGCGACACAATCTCCTTTAATGGCGCGTTGTATTGAAAATGAAGAGAATGGCCGTTTTGTATTTTACGGTGCAATGATTGGTGAAGGCGTGATTGCGCTTATCTGGTGTGCACTTGCTTTATCATTCTTTGGTTCTGTTGAAGCGTTATCTGAAGTGGTTGCAACGGGTGGTCCTGGTGCGGTGGTATACGGCGCATCTTTTGGTTTGTTAGGTGTGTTTGGTGGTATATTAGCTTTCTTAGGTGTGGTTATTTTACCGATTACGTCTGGCGATACTGCTTTCCGTTCAAGTCGTTTAATCTTAGCTGAATACTTTAATATGGAACAAAAAACGATGCGTAATCGTTTATTCATGGCATTACCTTTATTCATATTAGGTGCAATTCTAACGCAAGTAGACTTTGGTATTATCTGGCGCTACTTTGGTTTTGCTAACCAAACAACGGCTGTGATGATGTTATGGACGGCAACGGCTTACTTAGCGCGTCATAACAAGTTCCATTGGATTGCGACAGTACCTGCGATGTTTATGACTGCTGTGGTTATTACCTTTATCTTAAATAATTCAACATTAGGTTTTGGATTGGCGATGCAAACATCAACGGTGATTGGTATTTTATCAACAGTTGTGATTACGGTTTATGTGTTAACGAAAGCGAAACGTGCGTTGTTTGTTAATGCGAAAGGCAAGGCTATTGATGATGATGGCGTGGAAGTTGTAGCACAAAAGAGTTAAATCCCTCTTAACTGATGTGCTAAGCCCTCTTTGATAGAGGGCTTTTTTGTATCTGGTGTTTTATTTTAGGGTAGCTAGATACGTGTAATTTGATCGTCATTTGCTTTGGCTCGTCTGCGCTCGTCGTGGCTGCTTGATCGTTATTTGCTTTGGCTCGTCTGTGCTCGTCGGGGCTGCATGATATTTATTAGCAGTGGTTTCGCCCTGTCGGCGACACGGCTTTCTCTTATCAGAAGAGAAAGGCGGCAAAGAGACTGACACCGGGGCGTTTTCTGCTCCAAGTAATCAATTCCTTTTTTAACGCATCAGCTCATACAGCACATCCATGTGCTGAAAGAGCTTAAGCCAAACGTCCTGTTTGGCTTTGCTAAAAGGAATTGATGACTTGGGAAAACTTTACGGTGGGATTGTTGTAGCCACGTTGATCGATGTAGTTTGTAAGTTGAAATGGATTAACTTGCCGCTACGTTTCTGAAAGACGATATTTGTAAACTTATCATCCCACATCATCTGCGAGGACAAGCAGTTTGGTTTTTTGGTGGTTGTGTTGGGCTCGTCTGTGCTCGACGAGGCTGTTTGATATTTATTAGCAGTGGTTTCGCCCTGTCGGCGACACGTCTTTCTCTTATCAGAAGAGAAAGGCGGCAAAGAGACTGACACCGGGGCGTTTTCTGCTTCAAGTAATCAATTCCTTTTTTAACGCATCAGCTCATACAGCACATCCATGTGCTGAATGAGCTTAAGCCAAACGTCCTGTTTGGCTTTGCTAAAAGGAATAGATGACTTGGAAAACTTTACGGTGGGATTGTTGTAGCCACGGTGTTCAATGTAGTTTGTGCTTGAAATTGATCCTTCAACTGATTGCTCCTACGGACAAAACACTTTGTCTTAAGGTCATTTTGTCATCATGTTAGTTTGGGAAAACTTTACGGTGGGGATGTTCGTCCATTGTGAGAGATGGCTTTATGAGGCTATATTGAACTAAAGGTTGGTGATCCTTTTTGATTTAAAATCAAAGGCTAGCAATAAATGATTCAGTTATAGCTCGTCTTTGCTTTGGCTCGTCTGCGCTCGTCGGGGCAGCTTGATTATTAATAGCAGTGGTTTCGCCCTGTCGGCGACACGTCTTTCTCTTATCAGAAGAGAAAGGCGGCAAAGAGACTGACACCGGGGCGTTTTCTGCTCCAAGTAATCTATTCCTTTTTTAACGCATCAGCTCATACAGCACATCCATGTGCTTAAGCCAAACGTCCTGTTTGGCTTTGCTAAAAGGAATGGATTGCTTGAGAAAACTTTACGGTGGGATTGTTCGTCCATTGTGAGTGATGGCTTTATTGAGGCTATATTGAACTAAAGGTTGCTGATCCTTTTTGATTCAAAATCAAAGGCTAACAATAAATTATTCAGTTATAGCTCGTCTTTGCTTTGGCTCGTCTGCGCTCGCTGTGGCTGTTTGATATTTATTAGCAGTGGTTTCGCCCTGTCGGCGACACGTCTTTCTCTTATCAGAAGAGAAAGGCGGCAAAGAGACTGACACCGGGGCGTTTTCTGAACCAAGCTAAAGCGCCATTTTAAACGCAACATGTCAGGATGGCCGTCCGTGGCCATTCTGACATTATCGCAAACGTCCTGTTTGCGATTGCTAAAATGTCGATTTAGCTTGGGAAAACTTTACGGTGGGGATGTTGCATCCACATTGATCTACTTAGTAGTAACTTGAAATGAGTTAATTAGCTGACCGGCTTCTTCGAGTAAATTGTGGCCACATTGTTCAAGCAGCTAAAACTCTGATTGTCTTCGTTCCAGTTGTTCTCCATGAGAATTCATTGCTTTGATGTGTTTGTGTAAGATTTTGCCTGGTCTACGCACGGCGAGGCTGGTGGTTTTTTTATGAGCTCGTCTGCGCTCGTCGGTGGAGATGTTCGTCCATAGTGGCGATTGCTTTGTTGTTACTGTATTAGGTAACGATTTTTAATTGGCGCTAAGTAAAGATTAATTGCTTATTAATATGAAACACTGAAAATAGCATCATTATCCTTGTTCCACATGATCCCCGTGGGAATGTATCAATTTTGGTTTGAATTTTTTTGAGCATGCTTGAATCCATTTAATTATCTTTAACGGTTATTAAATTTTCACCTTGGATATGGCTGATGGCGAACGATTATAAAATGATTGAATCTCAGATTTTTGTGAATAGGGGAGGGTTATTTTTGATTCTTTCAAAATGTAGTTATTGGGCGGTCGGTTATTACTAAGAATGCTTTGGTTTTTTATTTGAAGTTATAATTCAACTTTTGACTTTGGAGTTCTCTAGAGGGGATTAAATAGTCGATTAATATAGGCCGTCATACACAATGTAGAACGGCCTATTAACATTAAGTTAAATTAATCGTTGTTGCCTGTACCTGTCCATTGAATATTGAATTTTACAGCTTCAGTGTATTCACTTTCATTACCATTTGTATAACCGATAATACTGTAAACGATGCCTTCAGTTAGTTGTTCTTCTATGTCTAGGTCAATATTGGCTGAGCCTTCATCCTCATTGTCATAACAATCAAAATCTGAGTTTACTGTTCCAGTATTGTTTGTAAGTATAAACTCATCAAATGATTGTTGAAGTGAGTTACAAGTTACGATCTCTCCATCAATACCAAAGGTAATATTCGCGTCAAATTGACCGCTATCTTGAGAGTTATTATTCTCAAGTAAGCTAACAGTGATTAAACCTTTCTTCCAAGTTTCAGTTTCATCGCTAGGTAAGTAAACTTCAATATCTCTTTCTGTTGCGCTACCATCAGATTTTAAAGCGATTCTCTTTTCAGCTGCGGCTGCTGTTGAAAAATAAGTATAAAGCTCACCATTTTCATCTGAATTTGTTGGTTTTGTAAGGACTAAAATAGCATTTTCGATATTGTCTCCAGTAACTTGAACAGTATATGTTAAGTTTTCTGTTACTGTTTCACCACCTTCATTAAATGATAATCTAGCATTAAGAGTGTTGAGCTCATCAATAGTGTAGTTTCCTACCTCTGTACTTGTATTTTCAGAACACGTTGTTAGGTTATCTGACGTACGCTCATTTTTATATACTATTCCATCTATGAATTCGAAAGTGTCACACCAGACTTGTTGAGTGGAATTGATATCTGCACCGTGCTCAGTGAAGTACCATTTGTGACCGTCTAATTTATTAGTGGTTTCTGAAGGTGTTGATGATTCAGTGATTGCAGGTAATTTGAAAAGAGTGATAACTTTTGCATTAACACTATCATCAGCATAAACATAGAGATTGTTAACTTGTGCTAGTTGTTTATAACTCGGCGTACCGCTGAAAGTGATAATGCCATTTTTCTCACTGAAAGAAAGGTTGCCATTAGCAAACCCTTCTGCTGAGAAGGTAGTATCGACTAAGTAATTTAATACATCTGATTCTGCATCAGTAAATAGTGCTGAAATATCTAATGTGTAATCGACAGCTTCACCTACGGTTAATTCCCAATTTGATACCTCTGCTTGTAGCTGCTCGGCAATTGCTTGGTTAAGGTTTGGTGCTGTATTTTCTGATTCAACTGTCACAGTAAAGTTAAGTGGATAAGAGCGTGCTTTACCGTCGTGAGCAAACACTTGGTATTCAAATATGCCTGCTATAGTCGGTGTGCCAGAAATAATACCTCTGCTATCAACACTCAAACCGTTTAACTCGTCATTGCCTTTTAAAACTAATTGATAGGTCAGGGTATCTTGATCTGCGTCCAAGAAAAGCCCTGTCACATCGATTTCTGTTAAGGTATCTTTAAACTCTAAAGTTTGCGTTTCAATAATACCTTTTACTTCTGGGCGAGAATTAGATACAACCTCTGCTTCACCATTAGATACACTTACTGATGGGTAAAAGCTAGTTAAGCTTCCTTGTGCTTCAACAACCTTTTGCACCTCAAGGGCTACGGCACTTGCTACTTTTAACTGATTTTCAAAAGACTGACCTGTATGATCAACTAAGCTCTCAGCGATGATATTAAGTGCTTGTGCTTGTTGATCTGTTGTATCGGCCAAGTAATCACCAAAGATAAGATCTATTGAAGCTGTTAAACCAGAATCTTGAATTGATTTAACGACGACTTCTTCTGCATCAGCTTGCGATAGCGTTGGATTAGCCGCTAATTGCTGAATAACCATGTTAGTCATTGGGTTAGCTACGCTTGAACCTGCTGGCGCTGAAAGTTCGAAGTCAGTAGATACAACACCACGAACACTATCAATTGTTTCGCCCGCAATTGCTTTTACAAAAACAGCATGGCCTTGTTGTTCTGCCGTTAATGTAAATTGGCCATTTTCATCACTGTTTTCAGCTAGTTTAGTATCGCCATTATCAAGCGTTAAATTATCATTTGTATCAACCCATAATTCAGCATTTTCTAAATAACCATCGATTGCTGTTAGTTTGGCACTCGCCTCACCTGAAGAACCACCTGAAGAACCACCTGAAGAACCATCTGATGAGCCACCACATGCAGTGAGTGCAAGAGCGATAGAGACTGCGAGGCAAGTTTTTTTATTGATCATTCATAATTCCTTTGAATTTATACTGATGGATAATGATAGGGTGTATATCTAAAGGGGTATATTGATGATGTTTTTTAAATAAAACAAGTTAAATTATGATTTTGTAGGTGATTTTTTGATTTATGACTAGTTTGTGTACTGAATAGAAGTATTTATTTAAGCGCTCGTAACATTTTGATTAAAAAGCGTTCATTAATCGTTTTATTTTTATATAGATATTGTCGCTCTCTATTTTTTTGTATTGGGCATTACGTTTGATACTTTAATTTTTTTTCAATTTTTTAAGTAGATTGTTTAATGAACTGAGTAATTACGACTTATGCTATTTTAAGGTAAACAGGCCTGATACCTTATTGATAAAAGCTTTATAGATAACCATATAAAGTATTTTTACTAATCATCATCATAGAAGGTAATTTAAGTTTTTGAAATATATATTATTTCATTAACCCAATGCAGAGTATATTGCTTTGTGGGTATTTTGTGGTTTGGTATCTATTTTATTTGAACTTGGAGTTTTGGCTTGTCTGAGTTCGACGTGGTGGTTTGATCATTATTTGCTTTGGCTCGTCTGCGCTCGCTGTGGCTGCTTGATATTTATTAGCAGTGGTTTCGCCCTGTCGGCGACACGCCTTTCTCTTATCAGAAGAGAAAGACGGCAAAGAGACTGACACAGGGGGCCGAGTCGTTTTCTGATCCAATCTAAACTGTCATTTTAAACGTAGCTAAAATGTCGATTTAGCTTGGGAAAACTCAACGGTTGGGGGGCGTCTACAATGGGTTATGGTTATGGTTTTGTTGTCGCTCACATATTTTGCGCGAAGGAGTTGCGGGTTTATGTTGGCTTGTTTTTATGCAAACAAAAAGGGCTAACTGGTTTTCGCCTGTTAGCCCTTTAGAAGTGTCAATGCTATTGGATAGCATTGGCTGAAGTCTGTATTATTCTTCGTCGTAATCGTAGTCTAACTCTTCATCATCAGCTTCTAGTGCGCGGGCACGAGCTTCTTCTCTTTTTGCTAAGAATTTTTCGTTTGCTGCTTCTTTAGCGGCTGCAGCTTTTTCTGCTTGTGCGTTACGCTCTGAACGACGCTCTGATTTACGTGCGTTGGCTTGCTTTTGCTTTTCTAAAAAGCCAGCTAACTCAGCCGTTGCCCATTCAATGGCTAAGGCTTCAGTTGCAAAACCATCTTGTTGTTTTGAAACACTGCTTCTACGAGCACTAACACGACGGGTGATTTCTGCACTCCAGGTATTAGCGTCCTGTTTGATTTTGTAATCGAACTTTTTTTGTTGGGTCATGAGCTATTCCTAGTTTAGACTTGTGGTTATTTTAGGCGCGCGATAGTAACACAGATTAGTTACAATCATCACCGCTTATTTGTTGTTAATTTTTGCCCACTCAAATCCATCATTACTTTTTATCACTGATGGCTTTTTCACTTCTTTTGGCACGGGTGATTGTTGCTTTTTATCTTGTGTCGCTAAGATGCTGCGTATTAGCTTAGTGGTTTCAGGGTGTTTACTGCAAAAGGTTTTTAAATATAAAATCTCAACACGGCTTCTCGCCCAAGGTGTTTGACGTAAAAATTTAAGGCAAGATTTTTGAGTCGGGTTATTTAAAAAGCATTTTATCCCTAATTTATCACCCATCTCTTTCCAGGAATGTTTGGTCTGTAAATCAGTGAGTATTTGAGCTAATTTGATGCCGTATAAAGGGTCATTTGTTTGCATGTGTCGTTATCTTATTTATATCGCGTGATTGAGTATGAAGCTTATATCGTGTCAGCTTACAGTAACTTGAAATTAATGTTTACTTAAATGAAAAGATGGCACCACTTTTAATACATTAGTAGCCTTTTTTAGTGCGAATTAGTTCACAATAGGGCAATGAAAACATATGATAGCGCTGAAACTGATAGCAAGAGGTAGTGATGGCTTATATTCCAAGTAATTATAAAAGTTTAGAACACGATTATCGTGATAAAGCATTAAAATTGTTTCCCTGGGTATGTGGGAAGTGTACACGTGAGTTTGTGTATTCAAACCTTAAAGAGTTGACTGTGCACCATATGGACCACGATCACAGTAACAATCCTGCTGATGGCAGTAATTGGGAGCTGTTGTGTATTTACTGTCATGACCATGAACATGATAAATATACTCAGGCAGATTTGTACGGTAGTCATGTGGAAGCGGGCGATGAAAATGTGGCGACTGCAACTTATAATCCATTTGCTGATCTACTCTCCAAAATGAAAAAATAAACGCTCAATTTATTTTAAATCATACAGTAGTTTTTTTTCGACTATTGTATGATTAATTTCACTCTTAAAACGTTGTTTAATCTCTCCTCTATCGACCATATCGATATCTCTTTGTTATTAATCACACAAATTCCTATTTTGTATTTGAAATATTTTGTGTTTTTTTTGAATATTTATTCACTCTGGCCATAAATTTTATAAAATTTGGCTGTTTACTTTTGCTTTTGTAGTGATATTTTGTTTCGCCTAATTAACAATTTGTTTACATAATTTAATGTAAGTCCCTGACACCACTAAATAAAATTAAGGAAAATATATGCAGGAAGTAGTAGATTTTTTAAACGGTATTATATGGAGCCCAGCGCTCATTTATTTATGTTTAGCGGCGGGGTTATTTTACTCAATTCAAACTCGGTTTGTGCAAGTTCGTTTCTTTAAAGAGATGTACACGTTACTGTTATCAGGGAGAACATCTGCAAAGGGGATTTCCTCCTTCCAAGCTTTGTCGGTGTCGCTATCTGGCCGCGTAGGTACTGGTAATATTGCAGGTGTTGCGGCGGCGATTGGTTTCGGTGGACCCGGCGCTGTATTTTGGATGTGGGTAGTTGCTTTCTTAGGCGCTGCAACGGCCTACATAGAATCAACGTTAGCGCAAATCTACAAAGAAGTGGATCAAGGTGAGTATCGTGGTGGTCCAGCTTACTATCTTGAAAAAGTAACTGGTCAGCGTTGGTATGCTGTTATTTTTGCTATTGCTACTATTGCTGCTTGTGGTTTTTTATTACCGGGTATCCAATCTAACAGCATCGGTAATGGTGTCGAAGTTGCATTTGGTACAGGCATGATGATTGAAACTAGTATAGGTGTGTTCAGTGAAGCTAAAATAATGACCGGTATGGGAATTGTTTTGATGCTCGGTTTCATTATTTTTGGTGGTGTTAAACGTATCGCTAACTTTACACAAGTGGTTGTGCCATTTATGGCATTAGCTTATGTATTAGTGGTATTTGTTATTATTGGTTTAAACATCTCTGAATTACCGCATGTCTTTATGATGATTGTTGGTGATGCATTCAGCCCAATGGCAGGTATTGGTGCTGCTATTGGTTGGGGTGTTAAACGTGGTGTTTATTCTAACGAAGCGGGCCAAGGTACTGGCCCACATGCAGCTGCAGCGGCTGAAGTTGAGCACCCAGCACAGCAAGGTTTAGTACAAGCTTTTTCTGTATACATTGATACATTGTTAGTTTGTTCTGCGACTGCATTTGTTATTTTAATTACGGGCGCTTATAACGTACATGGTATTGGCGATACATTCTTAATACAAAATGTTGCAACTGAAATAGCCGCTAATGGTCCTGGATTTACACAATTGGCCGTTGAGCGTGTTTTACCGGGTATTGGTAAACCGTTTATTGCCTTTGCCTTGTTCTTTTTCTCTTTCACTACGATTTTGGCGTACTATTATATTGCTGAAACAAATGTGGCTTACCTTCGTCGTACATTGAAATTACCTGATTTTACTTTCCTATTAAAAGTGGCGCTAATTTCTGCTACTTTTTACGGTACGGTAAAAACGGCTAATCTCGCTTGGGGCTTAGGTGATGTAGGTGTTGGTCTAATGGCATGGTTGAATATTTCTGGTCTGTTAATTATCTTCTTCATGGGAAGGCCTGCTATTAAAGCGTTAAAAGATTATGAAGAGCAACATAAGCTACAACCTGAATCGTACACATTTAATCCGCTTAAATTAGGTATTAAAGATGCTACTTTTTGGGAAAACAGATTCGTAAAGAATCAAAATAAGTAATCTTGATAGGCTAACCTAACGGGTATAGTTAACTTAGGTTCAAACAATTAAACCGCCATTTTTAATAAATAAAATGGCGGTTTTTTATTTTTGGGATTGCGTTGATCTCTGAACCTAAGTCAGTATATTAAGCGCTAACTTTTTATTAAATAAGATGACAATAGGATAACCATCATATGACCACTAAAGCACAGCAAGTTGAGTTAGAAGCAGCAGCATTTCGTCGTTTATTAGCACATTTAGATAGCCGTAAAGATGTACAAAACATTGAGTTAATGAATACGTCAGGATTCTGCCGTAACTGTTTGTCTAAATGGATGTTAGCAGAAGCGAAAGAGCGTGATATTGAGATGACGGACGATCAAGCGCGTGAGCATATCTACGGTATGCCATACAGTGAATGGAAAGCTAATCATCAATTACCTGCGACACCTGAGCAAATGGCTAAATTTGAAGCTTTAAATGCTAAAAAGTAGTTTTTTAAGATTCAAAGTTAATAGCGTATAACCTCGAAGGGTTGAAAAAGTAAGGTCAAAAGCAGTTTTTTTAAGCTTAAAATCAAAAGCCAAAAGTTAAAAGCTGTTAACCACGAAGGGTGGGGAAGGTAAGGTCAAAACCTTAATAGTTTATGATAGGGTTTTTAAAGTAAATGCTGTTGTCTAACTTTCGTCTTTGCTCATTGGGGCTTTTTGATGTTTATTTGCAGCGTATTTCGCCCTGTCGGCGATCTGCTTTCTCTTATCAGAAGAGAAAGAAGCAAAGAGACTGACACCGAGCATTTTCTTATCTAATCCAACACTTTATTTTAACCGTACCAGCTCTTACGCTACGTCCCTGTACCGAACGAGCTTAAGACAAACGTCCTGTTTGTCTTTACTAAAATAAGCTGTTGGCTTAGGGAAATTTAACGGTGGGATTTTGTTATCGTATTTGGGCTAGGAGGGCTTTGTAGATAATGGATTTTTCTTTAAAATCAAAAATCAAAAGCATAAAGCAATTAACCACGAAGGCACGAAGGGTGATGAAGGTAAGGTCAAAACCTTTATTAGTAATCAACAAACTCAATCTTTATACATTTATTGTTTAGGTTTTCTTCGTGCTCTCTGTGCAGCGGCTTCGTGGTTGCTTGTGTTTTAAGGTAAAAATTAAGAGCAATTAACCACGAAGGCACGAAGGGTGGAGAAGGTAAGGTCAAAACCTTAATAGTTTATGATAGGGTTTTTAAAGTAAATGCTGTTGTCTAACTTTCGTCTTTGCTCATTGGGGCTTTTTGATGTTTATTTGCAGCGTATTTCGCCCTGACGGCGATCTGCTTTCTCTTATCAGAAGAGAAAGAAGCAAAGAGACTGACACCGAGCATTTTCTTATCTAAACCAACAGCTTATTTTAAACGTACCAGCTCTTACGGTACGTCCCTGTACCGAACGAGCTTAAGACAAACGTCCTGTTTGTCTTTACTAAAATAAACTGTTGTTTTAGGAAAATTTAACGGTGGGATTTTGTTATCGTATTTGGGCTAGGGGGGCTTTGTAGATAATGGATTTTTCTTTAAAATCAAAAATCAAAAGCATAAAGCAATTAACCTCGAAGGCACGAAGGCACGAAGGCACGAAGGGTGAAGAAGGTAAGATCAAAACCCTTGTAAGTAATAAATTTGATGTTTGTGTTCTTTCGGTTTTCTTCGTGTTCTCTTTGAAGCGCTGCGGCTTCGTGGTTGCTTTTGTTTTTGTGGTTACATTTATGTTGCTTCGTTTTCTCGGTCTAACAGTAATTGCCACAAGTCTTCGTAATTGAGCATGTTGAGATGTTTCCTGGTCTGGTTATGGCGCAGTTTATCTTCCGTATTGTTATAAGGTCCTGTTGCACACAATTCACAATAGGCTTCACCTTGATATATCGCGGCGCTCAGCTCTTGTTTTAAGGGGTGTTGCTTATTATCACTCCAGACATAAGTAATGCCTTTAGTATCTTTCACATGTTTATCTCGGTCCACATTACGCACTTTATAACCTGGGAAAGCATCAATATCGAAGTGATGCCAGCCTAAGTATTTAATATCAGTATTTCTATGTAATGCGTTCTCAATGTTCCACTCTTTATAGGGTTTCACATCTTTAGAGGTGATGTAGCATAAACGTGCGCCGATAGGGTCTAAAAAATGTTTAAAAGAATGGATTAAAAACGTCCGCAATAATTGACGATTTAAAGTATTGATATGCACATCTTTACACTTTTCTTGGAATTCTTGATGTGATTTAAAAGCTGGGATAAGTGGAAATTGAAAAATAACCACATCAAAATGTTGCTTTTTGAGTGCGCCCCATGAGCTTGGATCCATGACATCGAAATCACATAAAACAGGGCATTTTTGTTGTAACAGGGTGTCATAATCATTGACCGCATACTTTGCTAATAAAGTATCGCTAGCATCAAAGACAGTGGCCGTTAAATTTGATGGTTGGTGGTGTGTTAATAATGAGGCTGAAAATGATAGATCACCGTCACCCACTGTTAATACGCGCCATTCTTTATTAATGATCATGTTTTATTCCTATCTTAAAAATCGCGCGCAGTATAACAAATAGGGTGTTGAATGTTTCCTTTAATTTTTTTACAGTAATGTACTGGCGATTGTTGTGGTCATAGGCATGGTCAAGGTTATGGCTAGGCGCATTATTAACGGTTCACAAGGCTCAACATTGTAGCTGAAACTCACTATTCTCATTCATTATTACACTTCACTATCTCCATTCAACTCAGGCTGTTTAATTTATCAAATTCGAGTTAACTTCATTCACAAACCAGTATTTAAATAAGGTGACACTATGAAACTAATGAATAGTAAGATCGTGATGATCATTATTATCGCTATTGCTTTTTTGAGCATCATCTTACTAGTTATGTCCAGCTTGAAATTCGATTATAAAGTTGCCTTTAAAATCGACAATAATCATCAATCGGAACAACAATATGAGCAGCAAGATGAACAACAAGCAATAGGCGTAATGGTTCAACATTTACAGATTGCGATTAACTCCCCGACAGATAAAAACGCGTTACACACTATCACTAAATTTGCTGACGACAGCCGCTATTATCTAATGATAAGGGGCTGGTTGGTACAAAAGTTAAGTGGTGTTGAAAGCAGATTAAATGCACAAAAATCACCTAATAAACGTGCCGATTTAATCGCTGAGGTTGAGGCTTTAAAACAAGCGATTCGTGCCATCGATTTAGAGTAGCGGGGGCTTGTTTCGTTAATTGAATGCTGGCATTAGAGTCGTTGTGTTTATGCGGAGTGCTGATAATAAAGAGCTTATAATAAAGTGTTTTGTTCAACAGAGTCATCGCAGTTAGGTAAGTTATTTATTTGAGCGCTTGCGGTTAGATTAGGTAAGTTGTTTACATAGAGCCGATGCGTTTGCTCTAAGTCAGTAGAGCTTATTATCATCGACGTAAAGGAAAAGCCTAAATTATTTTAGGCTCTATTTTATGGTTGAATCTTTAAATACTAGCTATCAGTCGACGTTAATAAAGCATCAAAACTATCGTTGCCACGTAAATTTTCAAAGTCATCTTCTTCTGCAGCTAACTCTCTCAAGGCTGAACGCCCCTCTATGGCTTTCTCTAAATCACTGATTGCTTGATCTTCGACTCCTAAGCAAGCATAAGCACAGGCGCGCTGGTAAAAGGCATCCTGATTTTTATCATCCATATCTAACACTCGGTTACAAATACTTAATGCCCAGTGGAATTCTTTCATTTCCATTGCGGCATCCGCTTTAGAAGTCAGCGCTTCTAAATCACCGGGTCTGATTTTCAAAATAGCATCATAAGCTGACATTTTCTGTTCAGGCGTTTGGCTTTTTTGAGCACGTAACCAAAGGTTATGGATCTCATTGATTTTTTCAATTTCTATATGGTTATCAGCAATACGTAATGTTTTTCTACGTAAATCTTTTTCCAACCGTTGAAACTTTTCTTCATAAGATTCAGCAATCATTTTAATTTGTGTATTTGCTTTCTTAGTGGTGTTAACGCGGATTTCATGTAATGACTTCCAGCCAAATAAAGCGACTAATGACGCAACACCTGCAATGATATAGAAGAAAAAGTTAACGGTTTGTTCTGCATAACTTAGAGATTTATCGGCAACACTTAACTCTCTATCTGTAATTTCAATAGTAAGGCGGCGCTCTAAATCTTGTAGATCATGTCGAGTGGCTTTTAGTTCGTCAAGAATATAGCGTTCAACCAAGGCTTTTTCGGAAAAGCTAGGCGTTGCGATGTTATTGGTTTTTGATGCGACGGCAGCCAATGATTGTTCTTGTGTTTCAGTCGCAGAGTCTTCATCCGTAGATTTAACGTCTGCCCAGCTGGCAATGGAAATGATGCTGCAGAATGACAGTAACAGTGCTTTTCTTGACATGACTTCTAATTCCTTTGGATCTCTTTAAGTAATCTGAAAGTATGACCTATGTCTATATTTTTACAATAGCCAAAGGTAACATTTATCTTGAATTTACGATTAATTACGGGTTGAATAGCTAACCCATTCCTATTGTGAGAATCAACAATGCAAGAGCCTGAAAATAATCAACAAAAGTGGTTATCTGGTTTTATGAAAGAAACCTTTAAAGAGCAAAAAAGAACTCGTCGCTGGGGGATATTTTTTAAACTGTTAACTTTTACCTATTTATTCGTGGCACTGTTTTTATTTATGAACACGGGAGTGTTAGATAAAGATCAGAAAAATCAACAACCTCATACTGCTATGGTGGTGGTAAATGGTGTGATTGCAGCTGATAAAGAAGCTAACGCTAATAATATTGTGAGTGCTTTAAGAGCGGCTTTTAAAAATGAACAATCAAAAGCGGTGATGTTGGTTATTAATAGTCCCGGCGGTAGCCCTGTGCAATCCGGTTATGTAAACGATGAAATTAAACGGTTACGTGGCATTTATCCTAATAAAAAACTATACGCTGTTATCGCTGAGTTAGGAGCGTCGGGTGGATATTATATGGCCGTAGCAGCGGATCAAATCTATGCGGACAAATCCAGTTTAGTGGGGTCGATTGGTGTTACTGCATCGAGCTTTGGTTTTGTTGATTTGATGGAGAAAGTGGGCGTTGAACGCCGTCATTATACTTCTGGTGAACATAAAGCATTTTTAGACCCTTTTTCGCCCGCTAAAGTGGAAGAAGCTGAGTTCTGGCAAGGGGTGTTAGATAGTACGCATCAACAGTTTATTAAGGTGGTAGAGGAAGGGCGTGGCGACCGTTTAGTTAAGGATAATAAAGATCTTTATTCTGGTTTGATTTGGAATGGTGAGCAAGCGTTAGCGTTAGGTTTAATTGATGGTTTAGGTAGCCCTGGTTACGTTGCAAGGGAGGTGATTAAAGCGGAAGAGATTGTTGATTATTCGTTTAAAGAATCAAAATTAGA
Organism: Psychromonas sp. SR45-3; assembly: GCF_014163575.1. Taxonomy (NCBI): domain Bacteria; kingdom Pseudomonadati; phylum Pseudomonadota; class Gammaproteobacteria; order Alteromonadales; family Psychromonadaceae; genus Psychromonas; species Psychromonas sp. SR45-3. The sequence continues at coordinate 883 of NZ_JACJDP010000056.1, read as the reverse complement.
AAGCTTTACTAAAAGCCTCGGTTTATCGATCGGTGAAGGGGTAGGGGAGTTGCTTAGTACTTCAAGTGGTTCGCTAACGTTAAGGTAAAACGGTTTTTGAACACAAAGCAAAAGAGAAAAGCATTTAACCACGAAGGCACGAAGGGTGAAGAAGGTTAGGTCAAAACCTATGTAAGTAATAAACATTATTGTTTTTAGCTTTCGTCTTTGCTCATTGATGCATTTTGGTGTTTATTTACAGCGTATTTCGCCCTGACGGCGATCTTCTTTCTCTTATCAGAAGAGAAAGAAGCAAAGAGACTGACACCGAGCATTTTCTTCTCTAAACCAGCAGTTTATTTTAACCGTACCAACTCTTACGGTACGTCCCTGTACCGAACGAGCTTAAGACAAACGTCCTGTTTGTCTTTACTAAAATAAGCTGTTGTCTTAGGAAAATTTAACGGTGGGATTTTGTTGTTGTGTTTGGGCTAGGGCGTTTTGTAGATAATGGCTTCTTCTTTAAAATAAAAAGTCAAAAGCATAAAGCAATTAACCACGAAGACACGAAGGGTGAAGAAGGTTAGGTCAAAATCTATGTAAGTAATAAATATTATTGTTTTTAGCTTTCGTCTTTGCTCATTGATGCATCTTGGTGTTTATTTGCAGCGTATTTCGCCCTGACGGCGATCTTCTTTCTCTTATCAGAAGAGAAAGAAGCAAAGAGACTGACACCGAGCATTTTCTTCTCTAAACCAGTAGTTTATTTTAACCGTACGAGCTCTTACGGTACGTCCCTGTACCGAACGAGCTTAAGACAAACGTCCTGTTTGTCTTTACTAAAATAAGCTGTTGGCTTAGGAAAATTTAACGGTGGGATTTTGTTGTTGTGTTTGGGCTAGGG
>NZ_JACJDP010000055.1:0-20845 GCF_014163575.1 Psychromonas sp. SR45-3 | reverse complement strand
TAACAAGGTTTGAATCAGCCAACTCCTTTGCTTCATCTTGTTTTAATACACACTCACTTCAAAAGACCTACTTAGTGGGAAATAAATTTCCTTTATTGCAAATATTTTTTGCAAGCCGTGTATTTATTCATCTGTTATCACCTGACAACAACGGTTAAGTTTTATCCCTTATCGGTCGTTGCTGAGGAAGATAATAGTCTTCCTGAGGTTAATAGCAGGTTAAGAAATGACAAATAATTGAATTAATTTGTCGATCGTAAAAACAGTGATACGGATGAAATAAAGAAAAGGTTCACTTTATAAAGGTACTAATATCAAGGAGTGTAGGCTGATTTATTTGGAGAGGGAATAATGGTAGCTATATAGTAGTAGACTTTATATCGACTCAAAGTCTCATCAGTTTTGTATTAATGTCTAATTTTTATAAACGGCTAAGTTCAATCAAATCAACTGTTTCAGCTGGTTTATCTCATTAACAATCATTAAAGTAAAAAATGAAAAACAAACAGGATTAATAGGTTTAGCCGTTGTATAAAAACATGTAAATAATGTTCAAAAACGGTTTGAGAATCATAACAACTATTAAATTAAAGCTTGTTAGGAGTACAAAAAACAAACAGAAATGCTCGTTATCCTGCACAATAAGTCACTAAACCGCACCATAAAACAGATCAATCATTAAGAGTCGGCATAAACAATTATCGATATTTTATGTTCAAGGTAGAGTTCTTAGGTATGTTTAAGAACGCATTTACTGGTGACCATACGACACCGTTAAATAAATCAGGTAAAAATGTAAATTATTGCAATATTAATTCAAAAAATAAGTGTTAGGAGAGAATAAAAAAGAGGGGAGTTTAAACTACTGTGTGGGCTATTTTAGCCTTATTATGCAATAAGGCTTTATTAGCTGTACCCATTAGTAAACGGTTTAACATTGCATTAAGTTAAGAGTAAGTTATAGAGGCTGATAGCGCTGGATAGGCTAACTAATAATGCACAGAGACCGACCATTAATGAGATGTAGCGTTTTGTCCAAACCGCATTTTTGGTTGTGAGTTCAACATCGAAGGCGAACTTTTGATTACGAGTTAACGATAATATATATAAAGAAATGGTAAAACTGATCAAACTTATTCCACTAATAAAAATGTAACTATGTTCTTGGTTATAACTTAATTTCAGCACAAGCAGGGCGTTAATCAATACAACAAATACAGTCCTAAACCATGACAATGTGGTGCGTTGGGTTTGTAGGCCACTATCTCTTTCGCGAGGTTTCATATAAACAGTAGTAAATAAGCCATGACGAATGAAATGATAAACATGATCAAGCTGATCACATTTAATACCTTGGTATAAGGAAGTTCTGCTTCTTTCCTCATGGCTTTTTCATTTTGGCTCCAACGTCGATAAGCAAAATAAGCCAAACTCGCGGCAAAAATACTTAACAGCAGCACGATTATGTCTCGATACGCTTGTGGTGCCAAGTTAGGTGTTAGTTGATCAATCGCAACGGCAGAGGCTAAAAACGCCAACGCAGTACGTATCCAAGCTAAAAAAGTACGCTCGTTAGCGAGTGTGAAGCGGTAGTCTGGTGATTTCCCGCATTTTTTCCAAGCCATATAATACCCTTTTAAATCTATGTGATATTCATAATCTGTGTCAATAAGTTAATAACTGAAGATGTTAATGCGCAGTGCGCGGTGTTTATATTCTTGTCCTTAAGAATAAAATGAAACACGACTGCGCAATATCGTTTATAAAAATACTTCAGCTTCTGTTACTGCATATTGTTTAGAATCTACCTCTTCAGCATCTATTATGGTCGGTTCTTCTTGCCCTATCGCTAACATCTGTTTGACTAACCTTTCTCTCATTACCTTAACAACCTGCTGGTGGCTTCTGTACCCTATAATATTATTCAATTCCCATGGATCAGCTTTAATGTCATACAGAAAGTCATCGATAAAGGTGTTATCGGGGAGTTGTCTAATACTGTATTTCCAGCGAGACGTTCTTACGCAACGACCTACATGAGACTCACTGATTTCCGCATAGATATGCTCTCTGAAATTATTGTCAGTTCGATTCACAAGCGGAAGAATAGATTGGCCACTCATGTCATCAGGTACAGGAATCCCACAAGCATCTAATAAAGTAGGAGGAACATCCACCAAGCTAATGTTATTGGGAAGGCGCCCGCCGTGACTAAATTGTGCTCCAGACCATACCATTGGTATTTTTAAAGAAGAGTCATGACATGAGCGTTTATATTCGGTATTTCGTGTTTTGAAATGACAACCGTGATCACTAGTAAATAAAACAATGGTGTTTTCTAATATACCTAAACTTCTGAGGGCATCTTTTACTCTTCCGTAGGCTTCATCTATTCTTTTTACCATTCCATAATAACCCGGTAAATGTTGAGCAGAGGTACCGCCCAGCGCCCTTAAATCAGGTGGCGTCCAAGCATCAATATAACGTGATTGATAGCCTGTTGGAGCAGGGTAATCATCTCTTGTATTTTGCATGTGGGGTTCGAGTAATGACACCATCATAAAGAAGGGTTGATCTTTCTTTTTATCAATGTGTCTAATTGCTAAGTCGATGGTTGCATCGACTCGGTAACCGGGCAACCTGACTTCTTTTCCTGTTTCATCAAATAATACAGTTTCATAGGCATCTGAAATAAACTCAAGAATATTAGCTGCACACCATGTTTTATATCCGCCTTGCGGTTCTTTAAACGGGGCGGTATCACAGGCATTAAGGTGCCATTTACCGAAGTAGGCAGTTTCGTAACCAGCATCGTTAAAATGATGAGCAAGTGTTCGTTCAGTGGTTGGTAGCACATCATCATTTGTATTGCAGTTAATCTCTGATGAGTATTTTCCGGTTTGTAAAGCAGCTCGTGCGGGTAAACATACAGGTTGTGGCGTGAATGCATTTTCACAGTGCGTCCCTGTCATCGCATCATAATCAATGTTTGGAGTGAGATTTAATGGGTTACCGTGAACACCTAATGTGTCTGCTCGTTGTTGGTCAGTAAAAAAGATCAAAACATTTTTTTTATTTTTAGCCATTTTATCACTCCTTATTTAAATTAGATTTTGTTTTGGGATAGTATTCCCTATATTTTAAATATGGACAATACTACTGCGTGGTTCATGTGATCAAGTTCTCGATTGATATTATTTTGTAACTATATATTAAATAAATTTGATCTTAATCGCACTATTATTTTAATTAAAGCTTAATATTTAACGAGTTTGAAGCAGTTTGTTAACAATTTGACTGCAAGTTATTAACAATTATACTTAAAAGTAGTTAGTTAGTTATTATTACATTTCAATGAAGTTATATGGACAATAATATTAAGGAGTGCACGATGAAGCAATGTATTAAGAAGATCACCACATTTATTTCGTTAGGGTTGTTTGCCTTTTCGGTTCAGGCTAAAGCTGATGATTGGCCACAAAAACCAATTACAACGGTTGTACCTTGGGCTGTAGGGGGACTAGCTGATCAAGTTAATCGAGCAATGGCCCAATTTGGTGCTGATGAGTTCGGCCAACCTATTATTCCAACTAATCGATTAGGTGCCGGTGGGGTGGTAGCGCTCACTGAATATCTTCGTGAAAGACCGAACACCACTAAAATAATTTATGGTAGTGAAGGTAATTTTTCAATTAGTCCAAAAACCAATAAAGTCGCTTATAAATGGGAAGACTTTACGCCTATTATGAATATTTATACTTCGTCTTTTGTATTAGTTGCTACTCCTGATTCTGGTATTAAATCCTTTGAAGATCTAAAAAATTACGGTGCTGAGAAAAAGGTGTTATTTGGTGTTAATGGCCTTAATGGTACTGAGTTTCTAATTATTTCTGCTTTGTTATCTGAAATGGGCATTGATTATGAAGCTGTTGGTTTTAATGGTGCAAATGAAGCGATGAACGCAACGATTGCGGGTGATGTTGTTCTCGCGGTAACGCATGCTTCATTAGCCAAAGAGTATGTTAAAGCTAACAAGTTGGAAGCGCTGGTCGTTTTTGATGAAAAACCCTTAAAAACAGATGTCTATGATTTACCTCCTGTGACTGAATATGGTTACGATACTTGGATAGTTAATCGGATGATGATGCTGACTCGTAAAGGTACCGATCCTACTTTAGTGAATAGTATTCGAGCACATTTTTTAAATATTCTAAATAATCCTGAGTTTATAGCGATTGCTGATAATTTAGGTGTGAATATCGATCCTGTTGATGGTGATGCATTAAATGAACATGTCATGACAACCATTGATAAAGTAGAACATTTTTGGGAAATGGCTAAAAAATAGTTAGAGGAGTGTAGAGATGAAAATGACGTCCAATATCTTAGGTGGCCTTTTATTTGTGGGGATATCTTTATTTATTCTATTAGTGATACCCGATCAGGTACAAGCGAGTAGTCAAGCAGGGATAAATGCACAATCCTTTCCTCGTTGGATCGCCACCTTGATGTTGGTCTGCAGTGTTTTCCTGCTCGTTAATGAAGTCAGACTGCAAAGAAAAAACGGCTCTGTTAACATCTCGGCGTTTAATGTTGATTTTAAAAAAGAAATTAGAGCCGTTTTATTTATTGTATTGATTGTCGCTTATGCATTGGCGACTCCCTTTATTGGTTTTTTGTTTGCTTCCATGGCGTTTAGCGCGCTGGCATTACTCTTCTTCAACATTACTAATATTAAATTTTATATATTCTTAATTGTTTGTTGTGTGGTTGTGCATTACGTTTTTAAATTTTTATTGCTCGTGCAACTGCCTTAGGGAGTTAAGATGGATAATTTATTTATAGAAGGCTTTATCGCTTTTTTCACCGTTTCAAGCTTTGTTTATCTTAATCTTGGGTTGTTATTGGGATTAGTGTTTGGCTCTATTCCTGGTTTAACGGTGATGCTGTGTTTAGTTTTGTTTATGCCGTTCACTTATACGATGGATGCTATTGCTTCATTTATGTTTTTGTTGGGGATCTATTGTTCAGGCAGTTATGGCGGTTCAATTTCTGCGATATTAATAAAAACACCGGGTACGCCTCATGCTGCGGCCACTATGCTAGATGGTTACCCTTTAGCACGTTCAGGCAAACCTAAAAAAGCATTGTTAACAGCGCTGTATGCTTCTGGTTTCGGGGGAATATTTAGTGCATTAGTATTGTTATTTGCAGCCCCATTAGTGGCTAAAATAGCACTTAATTTTGGACCTCCAGAGTATTTCATTTTATGTGTTTTTGGTTTGCTTATTATCTCGGGGGTCAGTAGTGGTAATTTACTCAAAGGCATTATTGCTGGTTGTTTAGGTTTATTATTATCTACCGTTGGTATGGATAGTATTAGTGGCGTATTTAGGTTTACCTTTGATGACTTTAACCTTTATGGTGGGTTAAATTTAGTGATTGTTCTGATTGGTTTATTTGCTATATCTGAAACCATTTCCAATGCAAGTAAGTACAGTAAAACGGTTAAATATGCATCGATAAAAACAGATGACAATAAAGATGATGTATTACCATTAAAAGAGTTCTTTAGCTCTTACCTCACGCTCTTACGTTCATCTGTTATTGGTACTGTGATAGGTTGTATACCGGGAACAGGTGCCTCGATGGCTTCATTTTTAAGTTACGATACCGCAAGAAGAAACTCTAAAAATAAAGCCGCCTTTGGCAAAGGATCTGAAGAGGGGATTGCGGCGGCTGAGTCTGCCAATAATGCAGTTACAGGCGCAACGTTGATTCCTTTGTTAACACTGGGAATCCCGGGAGATGCTGCTGTTGCTATCTTATTGGGAACACTCATGATTAATGGACTCACACCAGGGCCTAATTTATTTCAGGAGCATGGAGTAGAAGTTTATGCGGTGATGATTGGTTTGATTGTTATTAATATATTTATGCTAATACAAGGGCGTTTATTGATGCCTTTCTTTGCCAAGATCACTAAAGTTGATTTCTCTCTATTAACACCTTTAATCGTGATATTTTGTTTTGCTGGTACCTTTTCAATCAACAATACGATGTACGATATCTTTGTAGCGATTATTTTTGGTGTTGTTGCTTATGTACTAATTAAACTTGATTTCTCGCCTATTCCTATTTTATTGGGGTTAGTGTTAGGTAATCTAACGGAAATGAATTTAAGAAGAACGGTGACAATGGCACAAGGAGACTGGTTTTTTGTTTTATCTAGACCTGCTTCTTTAGCGTTAATCGCCATATTTGTTTTACTTTTAGCTTGGTTTGCTTATTCTCGTTTACGTCAGAGAAGTTTGGCAAGTAAAACCGAGGAACAAATAGCATAAAACCTAATAGCCATTAACGGACATTAGTCATGCACATGATGCAATAGTAACGAGCTAATGGTATTGATTTAGTAATGGTTAGAATCTAAGAATGCTAATGCAAAGTATTAAAGAAAAAGGGCTAATTTAGTTAGCCGTTTTCTTTTTTGAATTGATTGGGGCTTAAGCCAACGAATCGTTTAAATACCCTAGAAAAGTATAACGGGTCACTGTATCCGACTAATTTTGAAATATCAGCGATTGAATCACCGGTATTAACGAGCATGTTTTTAGCACAAGATATACGCTGTTCATCTCGCCATTTTAGAATGCTGACATGGACTTGTGTTTTAAAAAGATTCATCAGCCTAGATTCAGATAAACCTACCTGTTCTGCCAAATATTCAATGCTGAAGTCTTTGTCTAAGTTACGAGACATTATATCGATCACTTCTAGTACGCGTTGGTCGTAACGTTCTCCGCAGATACTCGGTTGCAATGATTTACAGATAATAATTAATTTTTCTAACCCTGCATACGCTAGTTCTGTACTTAATGGTAAATCACTTTTTATGTTTTTTTCAATACGAATAAAACAGCTATTAATGACATCAATGTCTTTTTGGTTAAGGATATGCGAGGTGTAAGTATCACCTATCATTTTATCCCATGACAACCACTGTTCCCAATGTGCTCTAGGTCTGAAGTAAACCCAGCGTCTTTCCCATGATTCAAATAGTGGATTGCGTGAATAATAATGAGGAACACCGGGCGGAATTAATAGAATGTCATTCTCTTCAACAACAAATGTTTCGCCTTCACAAACGATAACACCACTACCTTTTGTGGTGATGTTTAAGGTGAAACCTTTCATGCCATTAGGTCTATTAACTAAAAAGTCAGTTTCATTATCTAACTCGCTATAGGTTCGGCCTGACATTAAATCACTGCCAAATTCATAACCTGGTTTTGATGGGTCAGTTTCCACATTAAATCCTTCTTTTGATCAGTTACTAGTATACACTTTTACAACCTACAGCCGTTATTTGATAGATCTCAAATACATGTTTTTTCAAGGAGTTGTTTTACATTAAAACAAAAATAATAAAACGATACGTTTTTATTTTGCTAACCTTTATGTCGTTGAAATTATTTGCTATTGGCCATCTCTGAATAAGGGCTCAATTTTAATTTCGACCAGTCGCTTAATGTATTGATAGTTTGGTCGGGAGAAGGGGTTGTATAGGCTAATGCCGCAATTGAAAGTACCTTTACTAACGTTAAGCTTTTGTTTTTAAAATCAGCAAGTTTCAGTGCAGAACCAAATGAACGTTTGATGGTGACGTTACTTAAATCGACACTATAGAGTTCGTCTAATGTTAAGTGAATAACTCCTCCCAGAAAAACAAACCCACCGGAAAGCCAAGCAACGATCACTGTCTGTTCTGATGTTTGTGGAGCTAATCGCCATATAATTTGCGTTGTAAACAGTGCAATCAACAAAACAAATGACAATGAATGGCAGCTTCCTCTATGCACGGTTATTTTTTCAAAAATAGGTCTGACTAGGTATCGCATCAATGCGTACACCACGAGGGGTAACGCAATCAGTTCAAGTAAACTCAATTGTTGAAACTCTACAAAGCTGATCATGTCACTGCTCACGTACCGGAGGACGATTAAAACCGCACTGAATGCAAACAGATTGAAGATGATATCCAATGATGTGGAATTGTCTGAGTCTATATCGGGTAATAACCCGCCAATGGTGCCTAAAAACCATAGACCAAGTGCGGTATTGAGATTGATATGTTCGGCTGATAAAAGCGTTGCTGCTGCAAGGCCGGTTGCCACTGCTGCGACATTAAAATGCGTATTAAAATTTGCCATTATTTTCTTCTGTAAAATATTTTAAGCGCATTCTAACAACTGTGGTCACGTTTAAAAATGAATATTTATACTTAAATAACTGAATCTTAAACGCTTAAACTTTAATAAGGTTGTGTTACTTTTGTTCAATGCTGTTATTTTTAAAGCCAACCTTTAACAAACTAGTTTGACTGAAATGAATCCTGTTAAAACTAGCCTGATAAAGCTAGCTTGGTAACGCTCACTTCGATTTAAGCCGTTAATTTTTGAAGTGTGAGGAATATTTGTTATAAAGTCCGTATTCTTTTCTACTCTTTTAAATATTCTTTTCACTTTACTATGGGAAGCCTGAAGCTAAATGACGTTATCGCTATTTGAAGATGAACCGCCTATTGACCTGATTAATAGTGATGGGGTTGTGACCTGTTGGCAGCAATTGTTAACGGAAGATGAAGCTTCTGCGTTATTTGATGAGTTATTAAATGCCGCCATTTGGCGACAAGAATCAATCACTGTTTATGAACAACGTCATTTACAACCCCGTTTGACGGCTTGGTATGGTGACTATGGTGTGAGTGCTGATGGTGGTTATCAGAAGTTATATCAAACGGTGGAGTTTACTGCGCGTTTGTTGTCATTAAAAAGCCAGATAGAAGCCGTGACCAGTTATCGTTTTAATTGTGTATTGGCAAATTTGTATCGCGATGGACAAGATTCGGTGGGGTACCATGCTGATAATGAAAAAATATTAGGGGAAAACCCTGTGATTGCTTCTTATAGCTTGGGAGCGACACGTCGGTTTTTATTAAAACATAATCAAGATAAGTTACAAAAGGTGGCCTGTGAGCTGCAACATAATAGTTTGTTATTAATGCATGGCGAGCTACAGCATCATTGGCAACATTGCATTACTAAAACTCAACGCAATGTTGCACCACGCATTAATTTAACCTTTAGGCTGATTAAACCACTTTAGCAGCTATTAGTAGATGCAATCAGGCTAGTGCCTTTTAAATTCAATGTAAAAAGTGTTATCAGATAATGACTAAAGCGATCAATGTTTCATTGCTTAAGCTGCTATTTGATAACACTCTTTACTCGCATGTTTCGCTTTACGGTTAAATGAACCTTTGCCTTTTTTCGCTTGAACGACTCTCATACTAAAAATCTTACTGGTCACTAATGCGCCCATTGCTGAGTGATTAATGGTGCCACGACCAAGCTCGGTTTGTTTTTGTGTTTTTGCTGAGGTTTGGTTTGCATCTAGGCTTGATGCCTGTGCTTTTAACCCTTTGTTACGTTTTGCCATTAGTTGTCTTCTCCTTTGAAGTGCGGCGATGTAGTACTTTTACGCTCAGTGATATTAATTGCAATAGTAAAATTAACAATATTTATTATTTGCTTCAATCGTGCTGAGATAAAAGGGCTGTAGTGGCTCATTTTAATGGCCTGATGATGCTAACAACTATTATTGTTAAGTAGTTAGTTTATTCTTGAGTGGTTAATTTATTGGTTATGTTGCTCAAAGCCTCTTTGATGGAGAGGTAAAAAAAGAAAACATGCTAGCAAGCAGTGCCTGATAACATGTTTTAATTGGATGGCTTTTTCTATTTATTGCGTTAACAATTTAACTAGCACGTTAGGTGTGCTGATTGAACAATAAATTAGTGGCCTGCTACTGCTTGAACAGCGGGTTTAATATAAAAGCCTAATATTTCATATTGGAAGTACCAAACGGTTACTGAAGTAAAGTAACCAACGAGGATCGTCCAAGAGTATTTCATGTGTGCACCAAAGGTATAAACGCCTTTTAGTTTACCCATTACACCAACACCTGCCGCAGAGCCAAAAGAGATCAGACTGCCACCGACGCCAGCGGTTAATGTTACTAGCATCCATTGTGCTAATGGAATATCGGGTGATGATTTTAATACTGCTGACATGACTGGTACGTTATCAACAATGGCTGATAAAAAACCGACACCTACATTGACGTACATAGGATCAAACATAGTATATAGTTTCGCGGCATGGGATAAGAAACCTGCAAAGTGAAGTGCGCCAACGGCTGCCAGAATACCAAAGAAAAAGAGTAGCGTGTCATTTTCTACTTTGGAAACAGACTTATAAATTTGAATATCATTATTATGGTATTTTTTTAGTGTGTATGCATAAAGCTGTAATAATGAAAGGCCAAATAACATGCCCCACATCGGTGGTAAATGCATCAATTGTTTTCCTAATACCGCTGCTGCAATGGTGAAAATGCCAAGGCCAACAATTACTTTACCACCCTTGTGAATTTTAACGGGTTCAGCACCTTCGATTTTGGCAGGACGACCCTCAGGCACAAAGCGAGAAAGCAAGAAAGCGGTAATAGCCCAACCAGTAATAGATGCAGGAAAGAGGAATAAGAAGTCAATGAATGAACCTTTGCCTGCTGACCATGCCATTAAGGTTGTAATATCACCAAATGGTGACCATGCACCGCCTGCATTAGCTGCAACAACGATATTGATAGCCGCTGGAACTAGAAAGGCTTTGTTATCTTTTTCTATGGTAATCAATACGGTTGAGAGAATAAGGGCGGTTGTTAAGTTATCGGCTACTGGTGATATAAAGAAGGCTAAAAAGCCGGTTGCCCAGAACAGTTTTTGATAGCCAAAACCAGATTTGAGCAGTTTTTCTTTTAATGCATCAAATACATTTCTTTCAATCAGTGCTTCGATGAAGGTCATCGCTACAAATAAGAAGAAGAAGATCTCTGCAATTTCTAATATCAAATGTGCAATTTCAGTATCAAATGCTCTGAAATCGAGTCCGTTAAATGCGTAGTACCCACCGAGTAACATAAACATGAATGTGCCGGTGAACAGTGCGGGTTTTGCTTTGTTTATATGATACTTTTCTTCGGCTGCAATAAAGTAATATCCTACGACGAAGATGGTTAATAATAGCCAACCAAATGGTCTAACCGCTAAATCAACGGCATGAACTACGCCCTCTACGCCTTCTATTTTTGTTGTCATTTTATCTCCTTTAAATAGTGCAAGCACTCATCAATTTTTATTATTATCTGGACAAATTTTGAGAAAGGTTTTTTACGTTATTAATCTGAAGCTTAAAAGTTTAATCACTTTTGTGTTTAAAACCTTATCTTCGGTCAATTTATTGTTCATTTGTATGATGATTTAGGAAATAACTATTTTATAAAAGTGGTTATGCTTGCTGAAATTTGCTGAGTTTTTGCTTATGGTCTTTTTTGGATCAGTGTCGATAAGCAATGGTTGATAAAAGCTGGCGTGGTTTATTAATTTTTGCAAAATCATAGATATAGGCTTTTTTATTATTAAAAAGAGTTTGTAAAATGTGATCTACGTTATATATTATTGATAACTCGGACTGTTATTTAAGGCCCATCATGGACTCGATTCTTATCATCATCGCTATCTCATTAGCGATCGCTAGTATTATTAATATTGTGCTGACTAAATTCGCTATTTCACACATAGTGGGTTACATCATCACCGGAACAATTATCAGTAATATTTTTGATTTCAATGGTCATGCTGACCTTTCATCACTAGAGTTGATTGGTGAATTTGGTATCGTCTTTTTGATGTTTACCATTGGTTTGGAGATGTCTTTTTCTAAATTAAAGAAGTTGAGAAAAATCATTTTTTTGAATGGTTTTGTACAAGTCGTCGCCAGTTCTGCGATCATCTTTTTAATCGCTTTTTACTTGGTTAAACTTGATACCACTTCTGCCATTATCATTGCATTAGCTTTTAGTTTGTCATCCACTGCGATTGTGGTGACCTATCTTAAAAAATCCAAAGACATTGTTACTCCTTACGGCGAAAAGTCGGTGGCGATTTTAATCTTTCAAGACTTAGCGGTTATCCCTATTTTGTTATTGATTGGTTTTTTAGCAAAAGAAGGGCTGTCAGTAGGCGATGTGCTATTAAAAACCTCGGTTTATGCCTGTTTAGTGATTGCATTTATGTTTACTTTAGGCAAAAAAATAATTGAATGGCTATTACACTTTTCAAGCCGTGCTCGCATGGAAGAGATGTTTCTTGGCTCTGTATTAACCATTGTATTGGGCGCATCTCTGGTAGCGCATGAAATGGGATTTACTTACTCTTTAGGTGCTTTTATTGCGGGGATGATCATTGCGGAAAGTCATTTTCATGTGAAGGTTGAATCTGATATTGCTTCTTATAAAGATCTCTTATTAGGTGCCTTTTTCTTTTCGATTGGCACCAAAATAGATGTGATGTATTTTCTAACTCACTTGCATTTAGTGGCCGGCGTACTCGTTTCTGCGATGTTGGTTAAAGCCACTGTTGTGTATTTTTTGATAAGACAAGAATCGAACAAAAGTGATTCGATAAAGTCGGCATTAGCACTTTGTCAGGTTGGTGAATTCTCTTTTGCTATTTTTGCATTAGCCACTAGCCAAAACTTATTATCACAAGAACTGGGCGGTTTTCTTATTCTGGTTGCTGTATTGTCGATGATTATCACTCCCTTTATGGTCAACAATATCTATAAGTTGTCAGCTTTGTTTGTCACTGAGTTTTTCGAGGCAGATAAAATTACGCCGGTTACTATTGAGCAACATACGATTATTTGTGGTTTTGATACGTTAGGGCGAATTGTGGCTAAAGAGCTACATACTAAAAATCAACGTTTCTTGATTATTTCCGATAACTTACAGCATGTTTTAGTGGCGAGAAAAAGAGGCTACCAAGCGTATTTTGGTCATTTAGACAAACAACCTGTACTGGAATCGCTCAAGGTAGAACTGTCTTCTAGTATTATTTTGACGGTTAACTCGATCAGAAATATCAAGATTATTTGCGAATCCGTGTTGGAATATCACCCTCAAGCAAATTTGATTGTGAAGATTAACTCCTTAGATGACAAAGAAGAGTTATCGGATCTTGCTATTAGCTCATTTGTTCATGCACAACATGAAACTGCGATGTTGTTAGTAAAACAAAGTCAACAGACTAAAGAACTATCTTCGTCAATGGCCGCACAACAAGGTTAGTTGGCCACTTACCTATAGAGAGCGATTAGTTAGCTCTAAAAGGTATGGTGACTAGGTAAGCGATGGTTATTGATGTTGCTGAAAGGTACGGTTATCAGGTATCGCTGAAATGTATAGCTGAAAGGTATAGTAACTAGGTATAGCTACTAGGTATCGTAGAAATTATAGTTACAAGCAAGTTTACGCAATTCCATTTGCCGTAAACTAGTTTTTAGCTTGTTCTGGTTTGTGAGAAGGTTATTTACAACTTATTTTTGTACTAATAAATGTTTTGCAAGGTAATTTGCTACCGCTTCATCATCACATCGACCAATCACTTCTAGGTTTGGTAAAGCTTCTTTAACTTTATGGTGTGCCGTCTCCATGATTAAACCTTTACCTGCCATTGATAACATTTCAAAATCATTCATGCCATCACCAAACGCAATACAGTCCTTTAGTTCATAGCCTTTCATTTTAGCAATCGCTTGCAATGCATGACCTTTAGACACACCTTTATCCATAATTTCAAGACAGTTTGGAGAAGAGAAAGTGATATGCACTTTATCCGAAAATTTAGCATTTAGTTGCGTTTCTAGTAAGGCGAGTTTGTCGTGGTTTTTTTGCTCATGTTTGATGAATATTTTTGCAACGCCGTCTACAGGTGGGTTGTTGATATCAAATACTTTATAAGAAAAATGCGCTTCGTTGCTGGTATCGTAAAAATCTTCTCTACTCACTAACCAATCATCATTTCGATATAAGTTAGCTTGTAGTGTTTTATCCGCGGCCAATATTTTCATGATGCTTTGTATTGTATCTGCTGCAATGTTTTGTTGAAAGATGAGGGTGTTCTCACTGTCATGAACTCGTGCACCGTTAGAAGTGATCATAAAAGCTGGAATACCCACTTGCTCACGCATAGCTGCAACATCCACATGATGGCGGCCTGTCGCAAAAATAAAGGATTTGCCCTGTTGATGTAATTGAGTGAGGATCTGTTTGGTATAAGTGGTAATTTGGTGTTCTGATGTCAACAAGGTGCCATCGAGATCTGATGCAACAATTTGATACATATACATTCTCTATTTGATTGGTAAGTGATTAATATATTCAACCTTATTACCTCAAAATGCAACTTGCAAATCCCATCTGCTTTTCTTCCTATTCTATGAATGACGTTTCTTTATTTTCTGCGTTGGCATCACAATTTTGATTGTACTTTTCACCTGTTTTAATGACTGGTTTTAATTGCTTTGAGTTATTAATAATAGGGGAAGCCATTTCAATAAAGTGACCTATTGTAAGCGTTATAACGACTGATCTCGATGTATTTTTATGCGAATGTTTTTGATAATTATTTTAGAACTTATAGTTTTTTTAGCAGTCGATAGTTATGAAAGTTATTGTTTTATCAACTTAACCGTTGTGAGCTTTCGATTACTTTTCCACTTTTGGGTAGTTTTTCAATCAGTAAAAGTTAGCTTAATTTCTACTGTATTAGTTTTTATTACCTGTGAACATAAATTGGCTAAGTTGTCTGAAAGATAATTTTAATAAAATCATGAGCTTTTATATTTTATTTTGAAATTCACTAAGATTCTTATCTATTTAGCTGGTGGTTTTTGCAACCATCGCTAGTTAGTGACCTTTGGACCTAAATAGAGAGTACCTGTACGACCTAATTAGACAGTGCTTTTACCCATAACTTAAGAGTTTAAATATATGTCATTATTATATAAGTCTTCACGTTTTAAATTTTGGAAAAACCTGAGTGTAATGAGTTTTTTATTACCTAGTTTATCAATCTCAATCATTTCCTTAGCTGCGCAAGCAGACTCACCAAAAGAGGTGGATCCAGTGAAGCCACTTTACACAGTGAACGGTAAATTTGACCGTAACACTGTTGCAGATATCGCACGTAAATTAGCTAAAGCACCTTACAAAGAACCGGACCTTACTTTACCGACCAGTTTACAGGAGTTGAATTACGACGAATATCGAGATATTCGCTTTAATCCTACCTCTTCTATTTGGGCGAATACTGAGTTGCCATTTCAAATGCAACTTTTTCATCGTGGTTTTTACTTTAAAGAAACCGTTGAAATAGCGATTGTTGATGGTGGGGAATCAACTCATTTACGTTATGACCCTAGTCTATTTACAACTGGGGAAGTGATGCAAAAACCATTGCCAACGGGTGATATTGGTTTTGCGGGATTGCGTCTGCATTATCCGCTGAATAATGCTGACTACTTTGACGAATTGGCGGTGTTTCAGGGCGGTAGTTATTTCCGTTCTTTAGGTAAAGATCAAGCCTACGGATTATCATCTCGAGGTTTGGCGTTAAAAACAGCAGAGCCTGAAGGTGAAGAGTTTCCTAGTTTCCGTGCCTTTTGGATTGAAAAACCTTCCGCTGAGAGTACGTCGATTGTTGTGTATGCGCTGTTAGATAGCCCAAGTACAACAGGAGCCTATCGATTTACCATTCGTCCCGGTGACAATACTGTGATGGATATTGAAGCAACACTTTTCCCGCGCGTTGATTTAGATAAAGTAGGGCTAGCCGCCGAGACAAGTATGTTTATGTTCTCTTCTTACGGCCGAGCAAATGTTGATGATTTCCGTCCACGTGTGCATGATTCTGATGGGTTATTAATTATTAATGGCCGTGGTGAACGTTTATGGCGTCCGCTACGTAATCCCACTAACCTTCAAATTAGTGCTTTTGCAGATAACGCTCCGTTAGGGTTTGGACTCGTGCAACGCGACCGTGATTTCAAACACTTTCAGGATTTAGAAGCGCATTATGAACGTCGTCCAAGTTTGTGGGTAGAGCCCGTCGGTAATTGGGCGAAAGGAGCGGTAGTTTTGGTAGAAATTCCAACCGAGTCTGAAATCAATGACAATATTGTTGCTTATTGGTCGCCTACTGACATTATTCCTGCTGGGTCTGAGTATCAATTTTCCTATCGTTTATTTTGGGGAAAAAAGCCGACGGTTGAACAAGGCGAAGCCATCGTTGACTCTACAAAAAGTGGCCGCGCAGGCATTAATGGGCCAACACCCAAACGCTTATTTGTTATTGATTACACGTTCCCTAATCCCTCACATAATGATAATCAGCAAACGCCTAAAGCAGTTATTAAAAATTCAGCGGGTGTAGTTGATAATATCGTCGTGACTGAAAATCCTCATAATAGCGGTTACCGTGTTACTTTCGAATTAGATCCTTTGGATGTTGAATTGATTGAATTGAGATTAGATTTACAGTTTTCCGATGACCGTAAAGCGGAAACGTGGATGTATCAATGGACAAACTAAGCGCTGTAAAAGCTAGCCATGCTGCATCTAGCCTTGATCCGAAAATTGATGCGCATGTTCAATCCTGTGCATTTGATATTAAGCATGGCATGCCCGAGGAAAATATCGGGGATATGCCTGCTCAATCTTTAGCTGTATTTAATGCTGAGCATAAACACTCGCCAGTGAATCCAAATGGTTGCCGCTCTCACACATGGCGACGCTGGTTGGTATTAGGCTCTGCTTTATTGTTATCGGTGTGGGGCATTAATGAAATGCGCTCGGTACTGACAATTGAGCAGGTGACCTTTGTTCAGTACTTATTCCTATTGTTATTTGGTTTAACCTTTAGTTGGATCACCGTTGCTTTTACCGGTTCGATAGTGGGTTTCTTTTTAGTTGTTCGTCAGAGACGCGCGATCCCTACGCGTTTAACCGCGAAGTTAATGAACCGAACTGCGGTGTTAATGCCGACCTATAACGAAGCCCCCGAGCAAATATTTTCGTCCATTGAAGTGATGGCATCTGCTATTGGTAAGCTAGGAGAAGGCAACGCTTTTGATTGGTTTGTTATCAGTGATACTACCGATCCCGAAATTATTTTAGCCGAAGAGGCAGGGTTTCATTTACTACGTCAGCGTATGGGTAAAACGGTTAATGTTTATTATCGTCGTCGACCTAAAAACAGTGCCAGAAAAGCTGGGAATGTAGGCGATTTTTGTCGACGTTGGGGTAGTAATTACGACCATTTATTAGTCTTAGATGCTGATAGTTTAATGGAAGCTGATACCCTCATTGAGTTAGCGCGTCGTATGGAAGCGGATCCTGATACTGGATTAATTCAAACTATCCCACAGTTAATTAATGGCACTACGTTAATGGCGAGATTACAGCAGTTTGCAACCTGCGTGTATGGCCCCGTTGTTGGAACTGGCCTTGCATGGTGGACGGATAAAGAAGGTAATTTTTGGGGACATAATGCGATTATTCGTCGTGAAGCGTTTATGTCTGCGGCAGGGTTACCTGACCTTAAAGGACCACCTCCTTTTGGTGGTCATATTCTTAGCCATGACTTTGTAGAAGCAGCTTTAATTCGACGTGCTGGTTGGAGTGTGATTATTGCGTCGGATCTTGGTGGATCTTATGAAGAATGTCCTCCTTCTATGACTGATCTTGCTATTCGAGACCGTCGATGGTGTCAGGGCAATTTACAGCATAGCCGTGTTATTACTGCTAAAGGTTTGCATTGGGTGAGTCGTATGCACTTGCTGACTGGGGTGATGTCTTATTTAGCTTCGCCATTATGGTTGTTATTGATCATGGTGGGGTTAGGGCTTTCTTTACAAGCTGAATATATTCGACCTGAGTATTTTGCGAATGAATTTTCATTCTTTCCATCATGGCCAACCATGGATGCTGCGCGCGCGTTGACCTTGTTTATTTTCACAATGGTTATTTTATTTACCCCTAAAACGTTGGGTTTTATTTCATACCTCATTGATACAAAATCACGAAAACGTGCGGGTGGTTTTATTGTCTTAACGCTTAGTTTTATGCTTGAAGTGATCATGTCTGCTTTGATCGCACCGATTATGATGTTGATTCATAGTGGTGCCGTTATGTCGATTTTGATTGGACAAGATTCAGGTTGGAATCCCCAACGTCGTGGCGATGGTAGTTTGCCGATTAAGTACCTAATCTACAGGCATCGTTGGCATATGACGTTTGGTGTGTTTTTAACCGTGGCTGCTTATTTCAATTCTTTAGCGTTATTAGCGTGGTTGTCGCCCGCGATTGCTGGCATGTTGTTATCAGTACCTTTATCTATGTTGACTGGTTCTTGGAGATTAGGTGCAGTGCTCAAAAAAATGCATTTGCTACGTACTCCTGATGAAACTCAAAGGCCGGCTATTCGTCAATCTATGGATGAGACTGTGCTTATTTATCAGGACACGATTAAGGCCAGCCCTGACTTAGTAGAATTAGTCAGCGATCCACATTGGTACGCATTGCATTTAGCGTTTATTGACCGTGTTCCAGCGCGTCCTCTTGGACAAGTCAATGCTGTTGAAGCAACCGCAACCATGAAGATTAATGAAGCAACAACGATCAGTGAAGCGGTTAGTTATTTAACTAAACAAGAGCAAGCTCTTGTACTCGCAACTCCTGAGTTATTCAAAGCCTTATCTCGTTTATCTGCTCAATAAAACTAGTGCATGCGCAGGGGCATTATTACGGACATCATTATGTAAAATTATGGACAGCTAACAAAGTTATTCCGTTAGCTGTCCAATGTTAGTGTCTGAGCGGGTGTGCTAGTTAAAGTTTCTATATTAACTATCTATATTAACTACCTATGTCAACTATCTATATTAACTACCTATGCCCAATATCTATGCGATTATCTCTGCTAAATATGTAATCTTAAGTTCTGGTTTACTTCTTCGATTAACGAGTTCGGTACTTCATTCTCGACTGCTAATGCTTTCCATGTTGAGACTATTTCAATTGTTTCATCGATCACTTCGTTGATTCTTGTTTTAGTAAAAATAGGGCTGAGGCGTTCAAATTGATAGAAGTCTTCACGGTTAAAGTTTTCACGTTTACCTGCCAAACTCATCCAGTGACTATTTACCCATTTATTACCGGGCTTGAAGCTGTATGCAATATCGTAAGCTGGTGATAATGCCCATTTCTCTTGTTCATTTAATATAAAGGCGAAGTTCTTAGCGTGATCATCATGGTTTCTTGCGACCACATTAAACACCATGCGTTTAAATATCTGCATCGCTTCTACTTGGCTTAATCTTAATTGACGCGCGATACCTATTAACTCTTCATAGGAAAATGAGCCGGGTTGTTTATAACTGACATGGGCGAGACCATTGAGGGTTTGTGTATGAACTTTTTGATTACTAATCCTATCAAATCGTTGTGTAATGAAATGTCGCCTTGCACCTTCATTTAATAAATGACACTCGGTCATCGTAATTCCACAACGACGGGCCATTAAATAATAAACATACTCCATGGCACCAAAACCCATTGGGTCACCGAACGTTTCATTATTTTTATTGTGTTCACTAACACCGTCAAACTTCATTAAATAATGTTTAAAACCTGCTGGTACTTGGGTTTGCCCTGATCTTACTTGGGTGAAGTTTTCATTAAAAGCCAACACCGCTTTAGGGCGTGCGCCACCTGCACTCATACCCACAGACATGAGCGCTAACATGGCCTCCTTATCCTGTTGATCTGGGTGTTTTAGTTGTGTACTAAAGTTGCCTCTTTCGGTTAGTATTTCTTGTGCGACGGAGACTAATGATTGTATTTCTATTTTATTGGATGCGTTGAATTTTTTAACTTGAGTCGCAGGGGAATAAGTTAATGCGCCCATGCCGCGTTTGCCTGTATATTGCAGCCTTTCAAGTGGCGAGATACTTTCTGGTGTGCGACCTTGACTTGCAACCCATGCATTAAGCACTGAGTTACCAAAGTCATCGGGTAATGAATCTGCTATTAATCCGGGCAAACCTTTAAAGGTCGGTTTATCCAGTCCTGGGAAGCTATAGATATTTTTTGATAAGGGCATTTTAAGCGGTGACAGCTCAATACCTGTGCGAATAAAACTGGCATTATATTCAAAAGCACCCAAACCTGTTTCGGTGTTAAAGCTGAGTGCTCCGACTTCATGATCTTTATATTTAACACTGACTGCTTCTACCATTCGAGTTCACTCTCTGCTTTTTTGTTGCTTAGTTTATCCGATTCAAGTGACTTTTTGGACGCACGTTTACGTTCAGTCCCTTTCATTTTTGCAATTTGGATTGGTGAAGCGGGTTGTTCTGGCAGAAAGAGTGCAAGCTGATCTAACAAACCGAGGCCTTGCATGACAGCAATCATTGTCTCTAGTTTGGTTCGGCCTGCTTCTACATTCACAATGGTATTTTTAGATAATCCCACCATTAAAGCGAGTGCTTCCTGTGAAAGGTTTGCATTCAATCGGGCTTGTTTGAGGCGTCTACCTAATGTTTCAGCGATGGCTCTTGGGCTATCATTACTATTCATGCATCCTCCGTTTTTATTAATAGTACACCACTTAATTATAATTTAAAGTCTATTATTACCATTAAAGTAGTCATTAATCTCGTTATTTGACATTAACTACTATTTTATTGGTTGTTATGGTTGTTGGTGTTTAATGTGGCGTGTGTTAAATACCATTAAAGCGGTGTTTATAGGTATAAATGACCAATAACAACCAGACTTGTGGTTGTTGAATGGTTTGTTGTTAATGTTGTTAATGTTGTTA
>NZ_JACJDP010000054.1:0-21551 GCF_014163575.1 Psychromonas sp. SR45-3 | reverse complement strand
TTGGAGCAGAAAACGATCCGGTGTCAGTTTCTTTGCCTACTTTCTTTTCTGACAAAAGAAAGTAGAGTCGCCGCAAGGGCGAAACCAACGTAAATAAAGATCAAACTGCATCGACGAGCGCAGACGAGCTAAAACCAAAAGCAAACTCATACAAAAAATAATGCCCCAACTGCCACAATAAAACATCAACTCATCATGGACGAACAACCCCACCGTAAAGTTTTCCCAAATCATCAATGGCTTTTAGCAAAGCCAAACAGGATGTTTGGATTAGGCTCGTTTGGCACATGGATGTGCCGTAAGAGCCGGTGCGCTATAAAAGCCATTAATTATTTGGAGCAGAAAACGATCCGGTGTCAGTTTCTTTGCCTACTTTCTTTTCTGACAAAAGAAAGTAGGGTCGCCGCAAGGGCGAAACCAACGTTAATAAAGATCAAACTGCATCGACGAGCGCAGACGAGCTAAAAATATTAACAATAACGATGAATAATGATCAAACTGCTACGACGAGCGCAGACGAGCTAAATACATTAACAATAACGATGAATAATAATCAAACAGACTCGACGAACACAGACGAGCCAAAACCTCAAGCACCCCCAACAAACATTGGCCACTGCCTTCAACTACACCTCCTCCCCTTTGTTATTTCCAATAACCCCATTAACACCAATCTTCGATAACTTATCAACTAACGCCTGCTTTGCTTGATCATCACCATGTACAACAATCACCTTTTTAGGTTGGTGACGAATACGCTTAATAAAATTAACTAAATTATCTTGCCCTGCATGTGCAGAATAACCTGAAATAGTATGTACACCGGCATTAATCGTCAGCTTCTCGCCATCAATAAACACATACCCGCCACTAGGGCCATACTGTTGAATCTGTCGCCCTAATGTCCCTTGTGCTTGATAACCAACAAATAAAATATCCGCAGTGGGTTCACTAATAAAACGCTTTAAATAATTAACGATTCTTCCGCCACTACACATACCACTCGCCGCAATCACAATCGCAGGTTTACTGCGTTTAGCGAGATATTCAACCACTTGCATATGCTCTTTATGCGAATCCACAGTATACAAACTATCAAAATTAAGAGGATGACGACCTTGCTTAACACGGTTTTTAGCTTCTGCATCCCAAAGTGTTTGAAACTGCTGATAATACTCAGTGAATTTAGCCGCCATAGGTGAGTCAACAATCACTTCAATATCCGCTAAGTTTTTAAACTTAGTATGAGAAATAATCTGCTCAAGCTCATACAACAACTCTTGTGTACGACCAATACTAAAAGCGGGGATCAGCACCACACCATTATCAGCAATCGCTTTGATGAGTATTTTTTCCAAACCTTTTGCGCGATCACGCCGACCTTGATGATTCTTATCACCATAGGTACTTTCAATAACAACAATATCTGCACGATAAGGGCTTTTAGGAGCAGCAAGCAAAGGAGAGTAGGTAGCACCAAGATCACCGGAGAAAATAATGCGGGTAGATTTATTCGATTTTTCTTTTGAAGGTAACTTGGGTGAGCTGCTATCGCTAGATTTAACATCAACCTCAATATAAGCAGAGCCCAAAATATGCCCTGCAGGTTGAAACTTAACCTTTAATGCGACTGCCTTAATTACTGCGGGCTTAAGTGCTACAGCCTTAACTTTAGTGCTATTAAAGTTATCTGTACGACCCTCATCAGAAGCAGCCAATAAAGAGATGGAATGCCATTGTTTATAGGGGACTGCAATCAACTGATCTTTTAAGCGCGCTAAACAAGCCTTAATAATAGACTGATTACGAGTCACCCCTACTTTCAACGCATCTTCAATCACCATCGGTAATAAAGCGGCCGTCGCCTCTGTAGCGATAATAGGGCCAGTAAAACCAGCTGCTAATAAATAAGGGATCCGCCCAACATGGTCAATATGACAATGCGTCACCAATAACGCTTGTACAGTCGAAATATCAAACTCAATGGATAACAAATCATCGTCACTGCGGCCCGAAGTTTCGGCGCCTTGAAATAATCCGCAATCCACTAACAAACTATGATGGTCATCAACAATAAGTTGATGACATGAGCCTGTCACCCCATTAACCGCACCATGATGAAGTATCTGCATCGTTAGCCCCTTAGTTTAAGAATCTACTTAGACTGTAGTCATCAGTTAATCAGCAAACAAGTAATAAGCTTCACCTTTGTGCTATCAAAGTACTTAATTCTATATTGTTCAATTATAAAGAAACACTTAAACGAAAAAACAGGTCGCAGCTTGTTTAAAATGAGTTGTTGATAGTATAAGTAGGTTAATTATTTTGTAAGTAAATTAATGGTGTTTGTAGTGGTACAGCTTTTAGTAACCAGAATAGTGGATTAATGATTTGTAAGTTTCGCTAAAATTGTTAACTCTCATCATTTCTCGTATAGCACTGCTTAAAATTTTATTGTTTTCCGTGCTGTGCATGAAATGATACTGTTAAATTATCTAACTAAGGAGATGAACATGAGTACTAACACTATTTTACCGTTTCATATGGCCTTCCCAGTCGATGATCTAGAAGCTGCACGTCATTTCTACACAAATTTACTTGGATGTAGTGAAGGTAGATCATCGGATAATTGGATTGATTTTGATTTCCGTGGGCATCAAATCGTTGCTCATTATGCACCAGAAGAATTGACTAAAGCACAAACGAGTGCCGTCGATGGACATAGTGTGCCTTGTCGCCATGCAGGCGTACTCATGGAGATGGATGATTGGACTGCAACAGCCGAACGCTTGAAAAAGGAAGGTATTAATTTTGTGATTGAACCCTATATTAGATTTAAAGGCGAACCAGGAGAGCAAGCGACGATGTTCTTTAATGATCCTGCAGGGAATGCGATAGAGCTAAAAGCATTCAAAAACCTTGATCAGTTGTTTGCTAAATGAAGGCATTACCTCCCATTCCTTTTGTCAGTAATATTGATAATGATGATCGCCTACAATGGCTAGAGTATTTACAAGCCGCTCTACCAGACTTGCAAGTAGCCGCATTTGAAGATCATAGCATTGAGTATTGGCAACAATCTAATGTTGCCATTGTCGCTAATCCTGATCCAGAGGACCTAAAACAACTTAGCAACCTTAAATGGGTACAGAGTGTATGGGCTGGCGTCGAAAAACTGGCAGCGGCACTACCTCAAGATATTGCGATCGTAAAGATGACTGATCCACAGCTAGCGAAGACCATGGCTGAGGCTGTGCTTACCATGGTGCTTTATTTACATAGAGATCTTCACACTTATGCAACGCAACAACGTCAACGTATATGGAAACAGCACCCAGTAATGCTTCCAGAGGATTGCCAAGTAACCGTGCTTGGACTTGGCGCTTTGGGGCGTGAGGCTTGTGCATCCTTAGTTCAACAAGGATTTACTGTATCGGGGTGGAGTACGTCTCCAAAATCGATTCCCAATGTACGCTGTTTTCACGGTGAGCAGGGTTTAAAAACATCACTCAATACGTCAGATATTGTGATCGTGCTGTTGCCATTAACTGACAATACACAAAGTCTTCTGAATCAAACCCGTTTATCGTATCTTAAACAAGGAGCATCAATCATCAACTTTGCTCGCGGACAAATCATTGATACGAGAGCCCTACTGAAAAACCTCGAGTCCAATAGACTCAAGCATGCTGTACTAGATGTTTTCGCCACCGAGCCACTGCCAATTGAAGATAAGCTATGGGACATACCTAACATAACTATTTTACCTCATGTATCAGGACCAACGAATATGAAAACAGCTTCTAAAATTGCAGCAAAACATATTTTGTCATTCATCGAGTCAGGTTGTATACCTGAAATAGTCGACCGAGAAAAAGGCTATTAAAAAGAGTATTCTGGTCAGGTTAGTTATCGAGTATTTGGGTAAGTAAAACATCATAAAGAGTACAGTTAACTTTTAACAACCGACACGTACTTTTTAGAAGAAAAAGTATCTCACACAGGTGTCAAGGCCACCTAGTTCGTATTCCCCTTTTTTAACACATTCACTTTTAAGAGATAAAAAAATCCCCGAATAGGTATGACGATTATTGGGGATTTTTATTTTTATATAAAGAAAATTACTAAAGAAGCATACAATATAATCTGATAAATATTTATAATTTAATATTCATCACTAACTGATTTGTATTGTATTGATGATTTTTTTCGCTGCAGCTTCAACCGTAAATTCCTTATGCAATAATACAGTCGCATTATTCCCTTGGTTTGTACGGTAATCAGGTTCTAAATATTTAATAGCAGCAGCCAATAGTTTGTTATCTTCACCATTGATAAAAATATTTCCTGCATCATTATCATTAACAATATCAAGTAAATCATTTCCAGGGTTAACACTACCTAATATTGGCAGTGACTCAACCATGTACCCTAATAATTTCCCTGGGAAATTATGAGCAGTATGGCTGCGGGCTAATGAAAATAACCCGACATCAACTTCTGATAATAGATGCTTAAACTCATCTTGAGTAATAGAAGGTAAGTAAGTGAAATTATTTAAATTCCAATCTATAGCTAATTGATTAATTAGCTCAACTTCATCCCCCTGTCCGACAAATAAAAAGTGGGCTTGTGGATATGTTTGCATATTACGCACTAAACGCATTAAATTTTCCGTGTCTTGTGCATGACCAATATTACCACCGTAAAAATAAATAATTTTATCTTTTAAATTTAACTTATCTCGATAACTGAAATTTAAAGTAAGTTTATTAAATGGAGAAAATGCAGCCCAATTCCTTAAAAGAGTGATCTTATAACTATCGCTAGTTAATTGATTAAATAAAGTAATATTATTCTTAGACATTAACCCTATATTATCAGCGGCCTCATAATTTAATTTTTCAAAATGTCTAAAATACTTTTCAATTAAAGAATCTTCTTTTATCAGGCCTTCATCCACAGCCCACTGTGGGAATAAATCTCGCAATACTAAGAATGATCGACAACCACAAGTTTTTTTAAGTTTAGTAACCAGACCAGAAAAGAAAATGGAAGGTGAGTAATAAATAACAGCATCAAAAGAATTATTTTCAACTTTTGATTTGATCGCCTTCCAAGCTCTGGTTGAAAGTAATGTTTCATTTATTGCACGTTGTATTTTTCCAATATCTTTGATTTTACCGCTTTGAAATTTCCAAATCGTAACGTCATCGAGTATAGATATTTCTAGTGCCTGCTTTTGATTAAAAGAGGGAGTAATAATAACAACATCATGCCCGCATTTCACAAACTCACATGCAAGCTCATGAAACATTTTAGCCCCGACTCTTGTACTATTGGGTAGATAATCATCAATTAGTAAAGCTAATCGCATTTAATATTTCTTCCAAACAACTCGATTAATGTAATCAGTATAAGAGTGGATAATACGCACCACTTTATCCGAAACATTAGGCATCGAATAATCTGCGACCTGACGTAATGTTCTTTCATCACCACGGGCTTGAGTTTCTAATATTTGTAACGCCTGCATAACACGTTTAGGTTCAAGTCCAACCATCATTACAGCAGCTTCTTCCATACCTTCAGGCCGCTCATGAGCTTCACGTAGATTAAGTGCAGGGAAGTTTAAAATTGACGATTCTTCATTAATGGTTCCACTGTCAGAAAGCACTGCTCTTGCTTCTTTTTGAAGTTTTACATAATCTCTAAAACCAAGTGGTTTTAACAATTGGATAAGTGGGTGGAATTGAATGTTTTGTGAATCAATACGATTTTTTGTTCGAGGATGTGTAGAAACGATAATAGGCTCACCATACGTTTCAGCCACCAAATTAAGTGACAATGCTAGTTTCTCAAGGTTAATATCTGAATCAACATTTTCTTCACGGTGCGCACTAACTACAAAATATTGACCTGATGTTAATTCTAATCGAGACAATACATCTGAAGCATCAATAACGTCAGCATAATGAGTCAGTACTTCACACATTGGGCTACCAGTCTTTATAACTCTGTCTGCGGGTAACCCCTCTGCTAGTAAGTATTCACGAGCAATATCGCTGTAAGTAAGGTTAATATCAGCAGTATGATCAACAATCCGACGATTAATTTCTTCTGGTACTCGCATATCAAAGCAACGATTACCCGCTTCCATATGGAAAATAGGTATCTTGCGTCGTTTTGCAGGGATTGCAGCTAAACAACTGTTAGTATCACCTAAAACTAATAGAGCTTCTGGCTGTTCTTTTTCTAACACCCCATCAACAGCAATAATAATTTGACCAATAGTTTCTGATGCATTTTTACCAGCTGCATTTAGAAAGTAATCAGGTTTGCGTACACCAAGATCATCAAAAAATATTTGGTTTAGTTCATAATCATAATTTTGACCAGTGTGTACAATAGTATGTTCACAATGCTCATCTAACTTAGCCAATACACGAGATAAACGAATAATCTCTGGTCGCGTGCCGACAATACTTACTACATGTAACTTTTTCATTTTTAAACCTTAAAATTAACAGTGTCAGGCTTTTCACGGTCAAATATTTCATTTGCCCAAAGCATAACAACTAACTCATTATCACCAATATTAGTCACGTCGTGCGACCAACCAGGAGCTGTTTCAACAATACGGGACTCTTTGCCATCGATAATCAGCTCATAAGATTCACCCGTGCTGATATGTCTAAATTTAAATGAAGCTTTACCATTAATTACTAAGAATTTTTCTGTTTTAGTATGGTGATAATGACCACCACGGGTAATGCCAGGATGAGCCGTAAAAAATGAAAACTGGCCTGCATCTTTAGTTTTAAGCATTTCAACAAATGTACCCCGCTCATCACTATGGCGAGTCACATCATATGCAAACTGTTCAGGAGCAAGGTAACTGATGTAGGTTGAATAAAGCGCACGAATAAAACCTTCGCCTACTCTAGCAGAAATCAGACTCTCACGACTTTCTTTAAATTCAGCAAGCAATGCAGCGACTTCACCAACCGTAGTTTGGTAAACCGGTTCAACTTGATTATATTCTTCTGCAGTTTGTGATGTTGCGCTTAACAGGCCAACGAACGACTGACAAACATCATCGATATAAACAAGATTAAGCGCTGCATCTGGGTTGTTAATTGTGATTGGCAAATCATTCAGCGTGTTATAACAAAAGGTAGCAACTGCTGAATTATAATTTGGACGGCACCACTTACCAAAAACATTCGGTAATCTGTATATGGAGGTCTTTGCCCCTGTGCTTTTACCATAGTCAATCACAGCTTTCTCCGCACCCGCTTTGCTCACTCCGTAAGGGTTATCTAGCTCAGCTTGAATTGAAGAAGTTAAAACAATAGGTGTTCTTCGTTCACATTCTATAAGAGTATTTAAAATACTTTTAGTTAAGTTCGTATTACCGATTTTAAATTCATTTTCATCTTTAGGGCGATTAATACCGGCAAGATGAAAAATAAAATCAGCGGTTTTAACTTTTTCATAAATACTGATTTCAGTATCATCACGTGTGATCTTATCAATATGGTTAAAACCAGCTTCTTGTAAAAATACACATAAATTTTGACCAATAAAACCACTGGCACCTGTTACTAAAATATTCATTTAAACACCTTCAGGTACAATCAAATTGCCCGCTTCAATTTCTCGCATGAAATCCAGTTTGCGAAGCAATATTTTCATCCCTTCGATATCAAGACGTTCAGTATTGTGTGAATTATAATCTTCTATTTTTGAAAGGTCTTTTTCACCTTCTTCCGTATATTGTGCATAATTAAGATCACGATTGTCCGCAGGAACACGGTAATATTGGCCTTGATCTTGCGCAACAAACATCTCCTCACGGCTACATAGTGCTTCAAAAAGTTTCTCACCATGGCGAGTACCAATCACATTGACTTTATGCCCTGGTTTACCAGTCATCTCAAGAATAGCTTTTGTCAGTACTTCAATTGTTGCAGCCGGGGCCTTTTGGACAAAAATATCACCGTTAGCGCCATGGTCAAAAGCATGCAGTACCAAATCAACCGCAGAATCTAGTGTCATCATAAAGCGCGTCATAGAAGGGTCCGTTAAAGTAATTGGGGTATCTTCGATTATTTGACGAATAAATAGAGGAATAACAGAGCCGCGGGAAGCCATTACATTTCCGTAACGCGTACCACAAATAATGGTATTGGTGTTTTCCAAGTTACGGCTTTTAGCAACAATTACTTTTTCCATCATTGCCTTAGAAATACCCATCGCATTAATAGGGTAAACCGCTTTATCTGTACTCAAACAAACAACACGACTAACACCATGGAAAATAGCAGACTCTAAAACATTCTCAGTACCTAGTACATTTGTCTTAACAGCTTCAAGAGGATAAAACTCACAAGATGGGACTTGCTTTAATGCAGCAGCATGAAAAACATAATCTACACCACGCATAGCTGTTGAGATACTTTGAGAGTCGCGTACATCACCAATATAAAACTTAAGCTTTTCATTATTAAAAGCTTTACGCATATCATCTTGTTTTTTCTCATCACGAGAAAAAATACGGATTTCTTTAATATCAGTATTCAAGAAACGCTTTAAAACTGCATTACCGAATGATCCTGTACCACCAGTTATTAATAAAACTTTATTTTTAAACATATTATTCTCGACTTCAGTTAATTATTTTCTTAAAGACTATTTCCAATAGTCTTATTAAAGGCTATTTCCAATAATCTTTAAATAAGATTTTGCGCGATCTCTCGCTGTAGGCAGATTGTTTATGATATTTATCCCTAGCTTTTTTTTCTCCTCTCTAACTTGCAGGTTAGAAAAAGCACTATAAATTGTATTTGCAATATTTTCAGCGTTAAGGGGGTTAAAATAAAATGCAGAATTTTTACAAAGTTCCTCAACAAAAGGGTACTTTGATGCCAAAACTGTTGTATTCATTTTCATTGCTTCAATGGGGGAGGCAGAAAAACATTCTAACAAACTAGGGAAAATAAGAGCATCTATTGATTGGTAAAATGCAGGGCATTGGGAGGCACTGATTTCACCAACAGAGAAAAAGTTCTTTTTCTCTGTAAAACCACACAAATTCATCTCCGACTCACTGAAAGTAAAAAGAAAATTACATTCCATTTTATGTTTAACACGTAATATTTCATCAACCTGCAATAGTATTTTTACATTTTTATGAGCATAAGGGCGACCAATAAAGCCAAGTGTAACTTCATTGCGCATATCAAATTCAAACGGCAATTCAGACCAAGCTACTTGGTCTTCATAAATAGATGAGACACAATTACTAACGACTGATATATTATTTGCATCTATTCCTTTATTGACCAAAGCCTTCTTAATATGCTTTTGTTCAACAATTAATGCATCATAGTGACGAAAATACCATGACTGAATACCAAACTTAAATTTATTTTTAAGCCACTCTTTAATTGATAATTGTTCATATGCAATATTTTTTGGATATGCAATCCAAGCCTGAGCAAAGCCACAAATGTGTTTAAGCACTGGAAACTTATAATAAAAGGGACCAAAAACAGTAAAACATAAATCATACCCTTCAAATAACTCTTTTTGTTGTTTAGATAGATGGCTGCTTCTTGAAACATCACAAACATTAAAAGAATCGAACTTAGAAGTATTTATATCTTCAGGCAGGTTTTCATAAACCTTTTGAGAACAAATAACTGATAAGTTAAATTCCTGTAGCTTATATAATTCAGAAATGAATGATGCGGCAACCTGAACGCCTCCGCCAACATGTAAATTAGATGCATTTATCAGGATTTTATTTTTAGCCAAGTTGTAACCTACTTTTATAATGATAAAGAATATACCCAGCAAGGACTGCTATTATTATTTTACAAGTCAATGCAAAAAAGTAAGGCAATAAAGAAATAAATAAATAAATAACATATATTACCAACAAGGAAAATATAAAGCCAAGCAATAGACATATGCTGATGTAGTTTAATCTTAGAACGAAAGTAGAGGTTAAATAATGCAAGAAGCAAAGAGCTGCATATGAAATGACAGTTGCCCAAGCAGCCCCCTCAATTCCAAAATTAGGGATTAACCATAAGTTTAATAGAACATTGAGACACAAAGCAATGGACGTCGCTAAAGAGATATAAAGTGTTTTCTTCTCATAAAAGACAAAATTTGCATAAGTCATATATATATGGATCAATGCATTGCCGATAATAATGATAGGAATAATTTGAATACTTTGATAATAGATTTTATCCGCAAACAAAAACACTGCTTCTTCACTAAAAAGAATAGCTAAAGCACTAAAATAACCGATAACAACAGCACTGCTATAGGCAACTTTTTTGATTCTTAATTTATTATCTTCATTTATAAACTGAAACAGCTTTGGCTGCCATGAGGAGTTCCATGCCATAATCACGACAACAATTGCCATACCAAGATTATATGAAAAGGAGTAGATCCCAGTTGCAGCCTGACCAAGTTGATCATTAATGATAAACCTATCGATTTGTGACAATAGGTTATTTGTTAATGCGTGAGGTATAAGAGGCAATGCAAACAATAATGCTGAGCGAACGTGTTCATACTTAAACTCTATAACCAACAAACGATAAACTTTAGGGGCTATAATAAGTAATGCAAAGCTAGCAACTATAAGCTGCGCATATAATTTAGAGAGGTATTGGTTTTCAACAAGCAATAGAGCAAACACAAAAATCAACAACAACTCTATTAGTTTACTCAGCACATTAAACAATGAAAATTCTTTACTTTTCCTAGCTGCGATGAGGTATCCCGTATATAGATTAAACAACGTGAGCATTGAACAAATAATTAAAACATAAAATATGTCCTGCTCTTCCAAACCAAATATATTGCTTAGGAACTCCAAATAAAGGGGAGACAAAAGGATAACAACAAGTTGTAAAGGAATTAACAATGACAAATTTGAGAAGAGATAACTACCAAAATCGTTTTTAGTGCGCATATATCGATTCGATATTGCATTTTGAATATTAAAACTTAAAAATACAAAAAGAATAGAAATTGCAGCACTAATTAAAGATAGCTTACCGTACTCAGAAGGGGTCATCACCCTTGATAATAAAGGTAATGATATAAATAAAAAACCTTTTACAAATAAATCAGAAAAGAAATAGTTAATAAAATGCTTTACTGTTTTATTGGTCATACGTCAGAAATCCGGTAGGCACTTATTTGTTCTTCGTCTCTTGCTTCAAAATTTATAGAATTTACATTTCGACAATACTTAGCATAGCTACTTTCAATTTCTGAAAGAGCATTATCAAAGCTAATCTGATCGTTTAATTTAAATACTATCCCAGTAACCGGATTTATTACCAAGTCTTCTAAACATCCGACATTCTCACTCACTACAACTGGCAGACCAAACCATAATGCTTCATCAATAACCAACCCCCAAGGCTCTGAATATGATGGTAAAATGAAAACATCATGCTCTTTATAAACTACTGATAACTCTTCATTATTTATATAACCCAAGAATGAAATATTTGGATTTGCGGATAACCTGAGTTCATTTAATAATGGACCATCACCAGCAATTGTAAGGGATTTTCCGTTATCATTAAATTTATCAACTAAATACTTTAAATTTTTCTCTTCAGAAACTCTCCCAACATACAAGTAATTTAATTTATTGTTTACGATAAAATTTTTAACAGCCCTACTTGAAGTCCTACTTGGTATACCAACCCCTTTAGTTAAGTGTATTTTCCCCGAATAATTAGCCTGTTGAAGTATTTTTGTTTGCAAAACACCAGAAGGAAATGCATGTCCAATATTTTTTAGAATAAGCTTTTTTATAAACCAAAGTATTCCAGTAGATTTTGTTTCGATAATGCTGCTTTCTAGCTGAATACAATTCTTAGACGTAGGCAGTAAAAAAATCAATGGAATCAACTCTATTAACTCCCAGCCCGGCACGATAAGTCGATTGTAATTGGTAAAAAAAAGAATTTTTGACAACTTCATAAACGAAAGAAACTTATTCCTCTTTTCGTAAGAATTTGAAAATAGAAAAACATGCTCAAATTGCATCTCACCTTGACTAAAGTCACTAGAGCGAATAGACGATGAACTAGACATAAATATTACTTTTATCTTTAATATTTTTGAAAGGTGATTATAAAGGTTAATCTTATAGAAAGCGGGTAGGTTGGTGATTATTAAATAATCATAAGGTTTGTTATACATCAGAGTCCATTTTATCAAAATTTTTTATTTTTTTAATTACACCAAGATACTAATATTGTTTTTTTTCAAAAAAAGTGTTGAAAACACGCTCACAGTTTTTATTATCAGAGTATCTATTAATGATCGAGTTAGTATCTCTACGCTGGTTAGAGAATTCATCGTCTCCGCTTATCAGTGTATTTACCTCTTCAGTTAAGCTATGTTGCGAATAAACTTTCCGACCAGGGGTCCAGAAATCAAATGGTTCTAAGGTATATCCACCACGGGAGCTGCCGTATTCCAGCAGATCTGGTACCAAAAACACAATCGGCCTATCCAACACTAAAAAATCAAAATAAACTGAAGAGTAATCTGTAATCAAAATGTCTACTTTGGATAATATATGATTGATATCTATTTTTTTAAACTTTAATGTAGGTGAGTTTAACACTCTAATATTAGTTCCTAGCTCTCTCCCCATAAAAGTATCCTCTTCAAAAGGGTGGAGCTTTATCAACAAAAGAATATTTTTACTTTTTAGGAAGTTATTTAATGCTTCAACATCAAAATCATCAACTCTAAGAAAATTATTCTCATTAATAGCCCCTCCATCAGCTCCCCCTTCGCTACCATTGTTCCTATTAACTACATTCGCTCTGAATGTAGGCGCAAAAAAAACTAAAGTATCATAGTTTTCATTTATTCCGAGTTTAGATAAACACTTTTCATCATCAAACAAATAGTCATTTTTGGGCTGCCCTGTAATTAACACCTTATTCGCTTTCTCCCTGAAAGCAGCTGAAATTATTGAACGTGTAACCTCTGATGTAGCTATCCGATTAGCGGAATAATCTGCCATTTGAAGATATTCCGATTCTCCTAAATAACCAACCTTTTTTAACGGCATTCCATGCCATAAACTAATATACTTTTGATTTAACCCTATTGTAGAAACCATTTCATTATGCGTGGTGAGTATATATTTACTTGTGACGTAATAGTACAAAGCTATCAAAGTAGAGCTTTTTCTACTTTGATAATCTAGAGATGATTCCGGTTCACCTGTAATTAACCACACAATCTCATACTCCGGATAATGTTTCACTAAATAATCGCTAAATGCTTTTGCATTACCAGAATAATCAGGAATACTCTTAAATAGGACTCTCTTTTTCTTTTTTGGTATACATGTATTGACAATTGAAAAAATATATTTACTTAGCTTGCTAATTAATTTCATAGTTTATTTACTTACATAATTAATAAAGATAATTCAGTGTGATTACTGATGTGTGTATTTAGAACTACCATAAAAGTTGCAACACACTCTAATCGTAAACTTCTCGGCTAAATAGCTTATTCAATGAAAGTAGTGCAAGGGTGTAAAATATTCCTATCCATAGAAAATCTGACATAAACCCTCGTAGACACATAATAAACCAACCTAAAAAAGTTAAATATAAACAGATGCAATATGCTTTATAATATCTACTCTCAATAAATTCACATCTTAAAACTGTATTTGCATAAATATACTTGCAAACGTAGCCAAGGCAAAACCAAATTAAAATAATTCCTAGCAAACCTCCGTTTACATATGCATCACCAAATATCCCCGCAACCATCCCACCACCGTTGAAATATGCTCCAGAATAGAATTCATTAGCTACAATTCTTGATATCGCTTCAGGTTTATCTACCCAGATAGATCTTGGTACAAATAGGAAAAATGATCTTGCAATCCCTGACTCAGGGTGTATGAAGTTATTTTCAATTATCATAGTGAACGTTTCAAATGTGACAAACGTTTCCATAGAGGTTATCGATAATTCTAATAATTGGGAGATATTTGCATTTACTAGTAAATCATAAAAAGACGAAAAGAAGCTTCCACTTTCAGATTCCATTCCTCTCTTTAACAATAATATCGAAAATATAAAAGGAGAAAGAAGCAGAGCTGTCACGACCATAAATAATTTAATTTTAAAATATTTAAAGTAGACCCCGAATGCACACCAATAAATTAATGCTTCTATTAGATGAAACCTTGTAGGAGACATTGAATGCACTGCGATAAAACAGAGTGAAATAATAAAATAATTCTTTCTGGACTTTGAAGCATAGTAGCTCGCTAGCAATACTATAATCATACTTTTTAGTTTTATAAAAATTTGAGAGTATATTGCACCTTGAGACTTGTTTTGGAAAAGTTCTGCATAACTATTAATAGGTTCATATGTAATAACAGCCCAAACAAGGTATAAGATAGCAATGACCCCAATATAAGGTAGCGCACTACTAACAATATACCTAGGCACCCTTTCTTTGTAAGGAGCTACCACATTTGATGCATAATAACCTACAGAAAATGATATAACTGCACATATAAATATCACCCAGTATATAAAATCAAAATATCCCAAATAAAACATTGGGATAACATAAAAAAATATACAACCGATAAAGAATACAAATAACGGGTGAAAATAGGCTCCACCATGAGACATAGTAAATCCTAAAATTGTGTCTGAATTAAATGAGTTAACTTATTATACATAAGGGACCTTAAAACTAACCTAACCTCGCAGTTTAATTAAAGTTTCATTAATTAAACTACTTGATGTGCCTTTGGTATAGGGAAAGTATATGACTTTGCAATCAACTTTAGCTAAATCAGCTTCATGCTCTTTCCATTTATCTGTTTCATACCAATCATCTCCAACAAAAAGATAACTTGCATGATTTTTCTGAGCAGATGCAGCTTTATCCATGTTATTTTGAGGTATAGCAACATCAACATACTTGCATGACCTAACTACTTCGATTCGCTCATGATAAGGGATAACAGGTTGTTTTCCCTTATATGAGACTAACTCATCAACTGTTACACCAACTACTAGCTTATCGCACATAGCTTTTGCATTTCTGAGTAAGTTCACATGCCCAACATGAAACAAATCATATACACCGCTTGTATATCCAATAATCATTTTAATACCTTTAAGTTATTTTGAAACCACAGATCATAAGAAGATAGGTTATCTGGGTTGTTAAATATTTTTGTTAAATTAACAGGAAACCCGACTTTTTTCTCGAACGCAAATTTAGTCCCAAGATATTTTTCAATCATTTTTCTAAGCGGGATTTTCCCTAACTCCTTCCCCATCAATTCGTCTTTAGAAAGCTTTGCTGCAAACTCAAATACATGGTGATTTGCAATTGGTTCTCTTCCCTCTATGCCAGCCGCCATCAATGCAAAATCTAAGCGTCTGAATAAAACCGGCATGTGGTAACGAATAAAAAACCAACGAACCATTTCGAAAACTGATTTTAAGTTTTTTGACTGAAACAAATCTGCAAATTTTTTGTAAAGCTCAGAGTTTTCTTTGGGTGGTTTATAACAATATAAATTTAAGAAAATATCTAGATCAAAAGTTGATGTGTTGGCAGCCCACTTAAAGACTCTGTCATAACCACCAAAAAACTCATCAGCTCCTTCTCCAGAAAGTAACACTTTTATACCATCATCAGCAGCAACTGTAGCTACCCTATATAAAAGCACTTCATTTGGAACTGACATAGGTTCCCCACGTAAATCCAGCAAGTAATTAAAACTTTCTAAATATTCATTGGCTTGGCATTCGACAATGTTTAGACCATTTATTGGGTTCGATTTTAAATATTCGATATCTTCATCACCATCAAAGCCGATGGTATAATACCGATTAAAATCACCTAACTCTTTCATTAAGTTACTATCAATTCCACGACTTAAAAGTAAACCAACTGGAGCATCAGAAACAAGGCGAGTAGTAATTCCTTTTTTAATACTTTCTTCCAGCTCTTTATCTGTTACCGTTTCATAACTACCTGACAAATAGCCTATGCAATCAAAGTATTTACCAGCCTTCAAGCAATGCCCAGGCTCAACAGAGTTTACATTAGTAAAAAATGAACCAGAAAAAATTGGCGCTCGAGTGGCATAATACTCTTCTATAGCATGGTCATTTACAGAAAGGTCAAATAGCTCTTTAAAGACTTTAGGCTCTGAAGAAAAGCTAATGTAGTCGCCATCAACATGATAAAACAAAGGCTTAACACCAAATCTATCTCGACATGCATTTCTTAATTGGCCGTGCTTATCGACATACACGAATGCAAAGAAGCCATCTAATTCATTTGGGTTCATTTGCCCAGTGGCAAGTAAATCACTTAGTAGTTTTGAATCACTAGTATAATCACACTTGAAATATTTTATTCCTAACTCTTTATAGTTAAGTATCTCACCATTGAAAACTAAAATACCGCCATTACCATCAATAACAGGCTGGTTTACACCAGAGTTTATATCAATAATTGATAGCCTAGAATGATAAGCGCGCCAACCTAAATGCGAAACTAAACCAGAGGAAGCATCAGGCCCTCGAAATCTTAAGCAACTTTCAATTGTTGAAAGACTACCATTATTAACTGAAGGGTTATTTGAAATGAATATTCCACACATTGTATATATTTATATCCTGTTATTACTTGGTTAAAAAATGGAAAATTTTAGTATTGTTATAGCTATAATAAAATTTCTGAATCACACGTAAACAGCATAAGTTTCAATTTAAAGCCTCTACTTCAAAATAACCTACAAGACACTTTTCATTCATTTTGAGACAGACTGTTTATTTAAAAGGCTTATGAAACATTGGTTTCACTTACATTTCCTAAAAGGCCCCAATAGGTCCTTTCACAAAAAAGTTCTACAAACATAAACACCAGTTTTTAATAACGTAAAGCTCATCGAATATAACTAAGCTTTGTCGCTTTTATAAGCGTAATTGTAATAACCATAGCCATAGGTGCTGCTGGCTTTTTTCTCAACGGCGTTGAGGATAAAGCCTTTTACTTCTATCCCAGCCATATCAAAACGATGTAATGCCACTTCTACTTCTTTGGCTGTACTTTTATCAAAGCGACCTACCATTAAGGTTGTACCGGCTAATGCTCCGACAATACTTGGGTCTGTTACGGCTAACACAGGGGGGGTATCAATTAAGACTAAGTCATATTGCTCAGAGGCAAACTTGATGAAGTCGCTAAAACGTGGGTGCATTAATAACTCAGACGGATTCGGTGGTACTTGTCCGCGCGTTATGATGTCTAGGTTATCAATACTAGTTTTTTTGATCACTTCATTAATTTGAAGTTTACCCGATAGCATTTCTGACAAACCATTCTCTAACGGTAATCCAAAATGGCGTTGTAAATAACCTTTACGCATATCCGCATCAACCACTAATACTTTTTGCCCTGTTTTTGCGACTACCGCTGCAAAGTTAGCGGATACAAATGATTTACCAATACTAGGAGCAGGACCTGAGATCATCACTACGTTGTTCTTGGCCTCCATCATGGCAAAGTGCAAGCTGGTACGTAGGCCGCGTAATGCTTCAATAGAGAGATCTGCAGGGTTTGCTTCTGCTAATAAAATAGTTTGTGTGTTATGGCTTTGCTTTCTATGGTGCTTATTACCTTTACGTAGTTTTATTAATTTACTGTCTAATTTTTCCTGCCATACCGACTTAGGAATACTGGCATAAACCGGCAAACCTAATGCTTCTACTTCTTCAGGGCTTTCAATGCCTTTATGGAAGGCCGCTTTTAACAGCACAAATGCAACACTTAGCATCGCGCCTAATAACGTTGCCAATACAGCAATTAAAGGCTTTTTAGGTTTGATCGCGATATCAAAAACTTGTGCTTCATCTAATATGCGAACATTACCAACTGTGCCTGCTTTTAATACACTTAACTCTTGTACTTTATTTAATAACTGAATATAGATTTGTTGGTTTACTTCCACATCACGTGTCATACGTAATACTTCACGCTGTGTTTTTGGTAGTTTTTGAATGCTGCTATCTAAGTCATCTTTTTTAAGTAACAGGGTTTTACGCTTGTCTAATAATGAAATGTAAGCAGGATGATCTTTGGTGAAACGTTGGCTAATATCCGCTTCTTTAAATGTAAGATCATTTAATTGTTTCTCTAGCTCGACCATCACTTTTAATGTTGATTCAGCTTCTAAATTTAAATTAATCGATTCATTTTTTTGGCGGAAGTCGTTTAATACATCTTCAGCTGAGTTCAATTCTTTTTTGATATTCGGTAGGTGTTGTTTTAGAAACACTAAGCTTTTTTCAGCTTCAGCGGAATTACGTTCAACATTTTGTAAGAAGTAATTTTGGCTAATATTGTTTAATATTTTTCCAATTAATAATTTATTTTCACCTTCAAATGATAATGATAGAATACCTGTTTGTTTGCCACGTTCATTTACTGCTAAGCTTCCTTGTAGCCATTGAATACTCTTTAGTTTACTACGCTTACTTAAGCTGAATCGCGCACCTTCAGCTGCACTTAACGCTTGTACAAACAAACGATAACCGCCTTTTTCAAGTGGCTCCCCTACTTTACCCTCTGCAATCTGATTACCTTCGCCATCAAACAAAGAAAATAAACCTTGTTCTGCATCATCAACGACTAACTCAATCGCCGCTTCTGCTAAGTAATCTGGCACATCAAAACGGCTAATGGTGATATTGGCTTGTTCACCAGATAATCTCGCCAAGCCTTTACCAATAATAGGTGTATAGATAGGCTCAGCTTGAACCGTTAAATTAAGTTCATCGACTGTTTTGCCTAAAATCATGCGTGATTTAATGATTTCAACTTCGGTTGTGGCCGATGATTCACTGGAAAACAGGTCGCCCATGTCGCCTACCATTGCAGACATACCAGAGCTTTTGGTTTCAACTTGTAATAGTGCATCGGCTTTGTAGACAGGCGTCGCCAATAAGGCATAGGCAACACCACCGACAGCAAACAAAGTGGTAACAAAAAGTATCAGCCACTTACGATCTAATAACAACCCTAACAATTTACCGAGGTCAATCACATCTGCATCGGATTGTTGATTTTTACTCTCGGCTTTTTGAGAATGGCTTCTTTGATTTATCGTGTTGCTCATAATTTTTCTTATTATCTGCTGTAATTAGTACCAGTGAAGGTAACTATGAAAATAGTGACTAAACATAAGCCGTGATTACTAGTAATTAGTCGCTTAGTCTTGAATAGCTAGTAATGTATAGCTTAGTAATGAGTTGCTTAGTAATTAGTTTCTTATAAGTTAGTTGCTTAGAGATGAGTTACTTAAAGCGCATTAACCAAGTTTTTTAGCCCAAGACATCGCACCTTCTTCAATCATTTTAAAGGCATGTTCAAACGCTTCTTTACTTTGACGGTAAGGGTCTGGAATGTCTTCCTGCCCAACCCAACGGCTTAATAACATGGTTTTGCCACGCGCCTCAGGTGCAATATTGGTAACCGCTTCAACATGGCCTTGTTCCATTACTAATATTAAATCGTACTCATGACATAAATCTGCGGTTAATTGCTGCGCTTGATGACCTTCAAGGCTAACACCGTGCTCTAATGCGACTTGGCTTGCCAGCGCATCGGCAGGTTTCCCCACTAAAGCCCCCACACCTGCAGAAGCTACTTGTTTATTTTTTAGTAAACTTTTAAGTAGAAACTCACCTGTA
The DNA here is from genome assembly GCF_014163575.1 of Psychromonas sp. SR45-3. Lineage (NCBI taxonomy): Bacteria > Pseudomonadati > Pseudomonadota > Gammaproteobacteria > Alteromonadales > Psychromonadaceae > Psychromonas > Psychromonas sp. SR45-3. Next base: position 1,725 of record NZ_JACJDP010000054.1, on the reverse strand, counting down.
GGTGAGCGACAAATATTCCCTACACACACAACCAAAATCTTATCAAACATGCTTGGTTTTCTTCCCTTTTACTACTGTTTTGTTTATCGTCAAATGTTTCATTATTGAAGCGGTCATTCTTGCTAACTCTTTACTATCTAATACAGTAATAACTTTTTATTAATCTATTATCAGACGTTATTAATCTATTATTAGATACTGAATACACAGCAAAAAGTTTAACCATTACCAGTTACGAACGCGTAACATACCTTCAGTTAAATCATTAAATGCTGAAATAGTCGGCACTAATTGTCGTATAACTCGGTTGTAACGTTCAATCGGCGCTGCAGTGACATAAACCACATCATAAGGTTGTAGTTTAAAGTCAGTACCAATCACTAATGCCGCAGCATCACTAATATTTAATTGGTAAATATTTGCCACTAAACGCTCAGGACGGCCGTTTTCAGTTGCGCTGACTTGACTAACGTTAATTTGATCGGCATTTGTTTCAGCAACCGTGCTTGTTGAGTTTGAATTTAACTCATTTTGTTCATTAAACGCATCACGGCGTTGTTTTAAGAATGCTTCATTATTAGTATCACGCTCAGCACTACGTACAACAAAAATACCTGTTGCATCGGCTGAAAGTTCATTGATACCACCAACACTGCTTAATGCTTCGGTTAATGTCATGCCATCACGATCAATTTTTAACATTTCAGGGTTTTTCACATCCCCTAGTACAAATACTTTTTGCGCATCGTTACGTGGGACATGGATAATATCGCCTTTAGCAATCAAACGATTTTGTGTTAAATCCCCTTTTTGCATCAACTTATATAACGAGATAACTTCTGACTGACCGTTTCTGGTTAAGTTCACATTACGCCAATCAGCCGTTGTGGTTAATCCACCGGCAAGGTTAATTGCATCTAGCAGCGTTAATGGAATATTAGTGATAGGTTGCTTACCAGGGCTAGTAATTTCACCAGTCACATAAGCTTGTTGTGAACGGAAAGCGGCTATACTCACATCCACTTGTGGTGTTTCAATGTATTTAGCTAAGCGTTTTGCTATATACCAACGAATTTGAACAACTGTTTTACCTGCCACAGGAATAAAACCGATATAAGGGTAAAAAATGCGTCCATCAGCGTGTACCCAATGGCCCGCTTCTTCTGCACTTCGGTACGAACCGGCTGGAATGGTTAATTCTGGGTGATCCCAAACCGTAATATTTAAGATATCACCAACGCCGACTGTGTATTCGTAATCAGCGATTTGCTTGTCTAATTCATTATTGACTTTACTAACGTTGATGCCTTGGTCGCTACTTTTAGCATAAGCAGTCACAAACGAAGAGGTCAATGGATAGACATTAATTTGTTCTACTGGCATGTTTTGTTTTTGTTCATCACTTAAATTAGATTCATCAAATGTATTTTTATCACTTAATGAAAGAGAAGAGCCTGGGATAGTGCATCCGGAGAGTAGCAATACAAGGCAAATAGATAATGTACTTTTAGATTTATAAAACATGATTTATATTACTCTCAGTGATTGAATAGGAATGTGAATAACGCCATAGCTTGTTCAATGAGAGCTTGGTTGGGCACATCGTTTTTATTCACTTTGTTACCATTCCCTTGTATCCATTCACTGTCACCATCCTATGGTGCTGTTATGGTTTAACGCTCATTGCCTGCTCTATCACGCAATATTTTAATTTTTAGTTTATTA
>NZ_JACJDP010000053.1:0-22690 GCF_014163575.1 Psychromonas sp. SR45-3 | reverse complement strand
ATAAAGTTAATAAAGTTAATAAAGTTAATAAAGTTAATATTTGTATTGATCTCAATGCCAATAATTAGCTATTGACCAAGTGGATACATTAACTTCTAAATCAAAACACTGACCATTTCAGTAGCGCAATGGTATAAAAATTCGCGAAAGATAACATAAAGTTAAATTAATTACCGTTGGGAATTTTCATTTCCCATTGTAACCATTCATCCTCTATTTCTATTTGCAGTTTAAAGCGTGAGAAGGCATTGCTTGCGGGTTGTAATTTTTGGTCATCTGGCGTACTCATATTAATGCCACCTTTAAGCAGTGAGGACAGTGATGTTGATTTTAATGCCGCACCGGTAATGCCAATGTCTAAGTTAAAACCAGAAGCTGGCCAAAAAACACTATTAGTACGGATTAAGTGTGCATATTGAGGGTATATGTTAATAACGATTTCAACACCCGATGCGTTGTTATTTAAACGTTTATCGATGACTTCCCCAATTTGTATTTGACGATGATAAACAGGACTTGAAACATCAGTAGAGCCTGCATTATTGGCTAATAAAGTGATTGGCAGACCGGTTTTATGCTGTGCTAATAAGGGCTCATTTGTTTCACCCTTAAAGGTTGTCATTGCATTGCCTTTGCCGGGTGATACATTAATAAACACACCACTAATTAAGGTGTCTAAATTTTTAGTCCCTGATAATGAAATATTACTGCGTACAATCCAGAATCTACTCCCTTGCTTAGCTATTTTATTAAAATATTGAGGCTCTATATCCAATGTAACAATGACTTTGTTGTGCTTGCTAAGTTTAAGCTGATTGACTTTACCGACCACTAAACCTTGCAGTTTTACTTGATTACCCGTTTTTAGGTCATAGGCGTCGTCATAGGTCAGTGTTAATTGTTTAGGCGGATTGGTTGCTTGTTGGAAACTATCAAATAAACGATACTGGCCTGTGCTCACTTTATTACCGGTTGCTTTTGAAGAAAGTTCAAGTGCGATACCGCCTGCAGCTATAGCTAACAAAGAATCTGTATTGATATTGATACCGGAAAGGCTCGCGTCAACCTTAATACCACTAATATTCCAAAAGACGGTGTTATCTGAAATTAAATGTTTGAACTGTGGATTAATTTTAAGGCTCGTTTGCATTAAGCTTGAATCATGCAGTGCTAAAGCACTTACTTCACCGACTTGTAGTTTATGATAATAGACTGGTGATCCGACACTGACAGAAGGTAACTCTTTACTTAGCAATGAAACATTAAGTGGTGAAGCAAATGCATTTTTACCAAGCTTAGCCGTTTCTTTAGATGAATATAAATAAAAAGGTGTATTAAATGTATTGCTTGCTGAAGCTTGCTTTTCAAAGACCTGTTTTTTTAGTACTCGCTGGCTATTATATAAGGTAATGCCTCCTTGGATAATATGTTGTATCGGTTTACTACTTAGCTCAAGCCCAGTTAAGGATGCCTTGAAATCTAGACCACTTGATAAGTGAAATTTACTTTGTGGGGTGATCAAGTAAGCAAATTGATTTTGTATATTGAGCAACACTTTAATATGTTGACTGTCTTTGCTCAATTGTAGTGTACTTATTTTGCCAATGCTTAGGCCTTTATAGGTGACGGGTGCACCTTCCGTTAAACCGTCAGCATTGTCGGCTGTCAGCGTGACTGTCGTATATTCGTTGTGTGAATCTTTATGCTGAGCTAATACAAATTCCGATTGTGGCACTTCTTGTTGGTAATGTTGACTGTGTGTGAAGCTAATATAATCGCCAGTAATAATATTACCTAGGTTTTCTATTTTAGAAAATGAAAGGGCCGTTTTTTCTATCCAAAATTGTGCGTTTTCTGTCATCATTTCAGAAAATGCGGGGTTAATCGTTGCTTCAGCTAAAAATAATTGGCTATTACTGTCGTAACGAATTTTATCGATTCGTCCAATACCATGACCCTTAAATAAAATGCCCGCTCGGTTTGGTAGATTATGAGTGTCTTTTAATTTTAATAAAATCGACAAGCCTTGCTCGCTGTCGTGAATGTTATCAAATAACTGGTATTGCTTATCGGCTTCCGGTGGTGAAGAAGCTGCAGGGCTATTAAAAGTAATACCTCCAGCAATGAGCGCGGTTAAGCTATCTAGTTTAAAATCAATACCTGCACGCGACAGGTTGGCATTTAACCCACTAATATTCCAGAAACGGCTTTGTTGCTTGACCAGATGACTATATTTACTTTCAATAAATATTTGAATATTGATAAATTGTCCTGACTTATCAATGCGAACGCGGGCGACTTCCCCAACTTGTATCTTTTTGTAGAAAATAGGGGTACCTACATTGATTGACGCTGCACTTTTACTTCTAAGCGTAAGTAATAATGCATTTTCAGGAATATTAATAGGCTGTTCATTAGTGGCATTAAATTCGTTTTCTGATTCACCTTCACCGGGTAATAAATTGATATAGCTGCCTGAAAATAAAGTATCTAAACCTGATATCGACGTTAATGAAGCTTTTGGTGAAACTAACCAAAATTGACTTTTCTTTTTCAATAGAAATACGGCATGAGATTCTATTTCTGCAATAACATTAACGCCATCTACTTCATCGAGCTCCACTTTCTTTACTGTTCCAACAATGACACCTTTATATCTCACTTTTGTTTTATCAACGATAATACTGTCGGCACGCTTAAAGTGAATAGTGACTTGTTCATTTTTATGGGTGATATTTTGAAATAAAATCCAGATGCCTAATAGGGCTGCAATACAAGGTAAAAACCAAATTGGGGAAATTGAACGTGACTTAGCAATAATTGCTTGGTCAGTAGGGTTATTTTGCATTAGTGTTAGCATCCCATATTAAACGAGTATCAAAACTCTGCGCAGCAAATAATGTGGTGATAACCACAACGGTAAATGAAGTAGCTGCGATACCTGGGTAAACAGACAAAAAGTTTCCCTTATCGAAGACGGCTACCATGATTGATATAACAAATAGGTCGAGTACTGACCAACGTCCTACCCAGTCAACTATTTTGAAAGCAAAAAGTTGTTTTTTAGGTGACAGCTGCCATTGAAAATGCACTGCGAGTGAAATGAAAGAAAGTGCAATAATCTTTAAAATAGGTACCAGAATAGAGGCAATAAAAACAATCAAGGCAATGCCTATCATACCACTTTCAAATAAGCTGATTATACCTGAAAAAATAGTATCAGGATAAAGTGTACTATTTTTTAGTAAATAGGTAATAGGGTATAGGTTGGCAGGGATTATAAAAACCATCGCGGTCAGCAGCAAGGCCCAGGTTTTTTGTTGGCTATGTTTGATGCGCACTGAAATTGGACTACCACAATAAGGGCAATGCGTTGTGTTAGCTGAAATCGAAGAGTCCATGGTACAGACCCTGCATAATTGCGTACCCTGTTGCATGGCGCTGATACCGGGTTTTAATAGCTTACTCATTACGTAAATATTCCCAATATTTTGTATTACTATATTCACAGAGCATCGTCATATTTAGTATCAGTAATGCCACAAAAAAATACAGTCCACTATTAAAATAGACATCAGCATAACTAATTAATTTAAATACAGCGACCATAAAGCTAACGAGATATACCTCTAACATTGACCAGTGGAATAAAATAGCAGTTAACTTAAGTACAGAGTTTAATAAAGAGGGACGTTTGTTAAACACCACACAGCCGCTACTAAAGGCAATACATACAGTTAACAATGTTGGCGCAACAACCGCACAAAATAGCACCACAAAAGAGACAAGAGGAGCAATATCAATCATCATTATTGCACCCTGTAATAGATTCGCTTCTTCTGTAACGCCTAATAAGTGAATCGATATCAGAGGTGATGAAAAGGCCGGAATACAGATCAGTAAAGCCGTTATTGATAAGGCAAATAACTTATTCGCATTAACCGCTTTATTTTTGTAAAGAATACGCTCGCAGCGTGCACATTTTGCAACATAGCCAGGCGCTAAGATTGGTTTTTGTGATACTAAGTCACAGTGACTGCAAATAATTGTCTGCATTGTTTATTATCAATAATTTTACATTAATGGAGGATAGCAAACTAATTTTAAGATGACAAAAGTTGCATTCTATTACAAATAGTTTTACTGTATATAAAACCATGTTTAATTCGTTATTAAAAGAGGCCACCGTGGCAGTCATCATTAAATACATAGTAGAAAGAAAAGGTGTTGAAAAAATGACCTTTACCAGTAAGAAAGAAGCAGATGCATACGATAAAATGTTAGATAGCGCTGATCAAATTGCATTGTTCTTAAGCCAGAGTCCAGTTTCATTGGATGACCAGCAACTGGAAGAGTTAGGGTTATATGTTGCAAGTAATAAAGATGTATTACAAAACCTATTCAAAGGGCAATTGTTTGACCAAGAGATGATTGATAAAGCCGAAGTATAAAAGAAGTATAAAAATAGATAGAATTTAGGGGAGTATTGATAAATTAACCTTCAATACCTTTTATTGTGCTCCTTAATACATTAAAATACGTTCCTCATTTTTAACAAATACAAATGCTTTTTGGTTGGAAGCATCACTGTGAGGAATTAGCATGCCAATTATTACTCTTCCCGATGGAAATAAACGTCAATTTGACAACACTACTTCAATTATGGAAATCGCTGCAGATATCGGTCCTGGACTTGCAAAAGCCTGTATCGCTGGACGTGTTGATGGAAAATTAGTGGATGCAAGTGATCCTATTGATCACGATGCAAGTGTTGCAATTATCACCGCTAAAGATGATGAAGGTTTAGAAATTTTACGTCACTCATGTGCGCATTTATTAGGTCATGCAATTAAGCAACTTTATCCAGATGCTAAAATGGCAATAGGACCAACCATTGATAATGGTTTCTACTATGATATCGACCTTGATGTCACCATCAATGATGAAGAGTTAGCTAAAATTGAAAAACGCATGCAACAATTGGTAAAAACAAATTACCAAGTGGTTAAAAAGAAAGTATCTGTTGATGAAGCGATTGCGGTATTTAAAGAACGTAATGAACCTTATAAGTTAGAAATATTAGAAGGTATCGATAAAGACGACCGTCCTGGTTTATATCATCATGAAGAATATGTCGATATGTGTCGTGGTCCACATGTACCGATGATGAAATTTAGTCAATGGTTTAAATTGATGAAAGTGTCTGGTGCTTATTGGCGTGCAAATTCAGACAACAAAATGCTACAACGTATTTACGGCACTGCATGGGCTGATAAAAAACAATTAAATGCTTATTTAAAACGTCTTGAAGAAGCGGCTAAACGTGACCACCGTAAAATTGGTAAACAATTAGATTTATACCATATGCAAGAAGAAGCACCGGGTATGGTGTTTTGGCATCCAAATGGTTGGACTATCTTCCGCGAGCTTGAAAGTTACATTCGTGAACAAACCGTTGCTTTTGGTTATCAAGAAGTGAAAGCTCCACAAATTTTAGATCGTTCTTTATGGGAAAAATCTGGTCACTGGGATAAATACAAAGACGGCATGTTCTGTACTTGTAGTGAAAACCGTGATTATGCAATTAAACCAATGAACTGTCCTGGTCATGTACAGATTTTTAACCAAGGTTTAAAATCGTACCGTGACTTACCATTACGTTTATCAGAGTTTGGTTCATGTCACCGTAATGAACCATCGGGTTCTTTGCACGGTTTAATGCGTGTTCGTGGTTTCACACAAGATGATGCGCATATATTCTGTACAGAAGCTCAAATTCTTGAAGAAGTATCTGCTTGTATCAATATGGTATTTGAATGTTATAAAACATTCGGTTTTGAAGATATTGTGGTTAAATTATCTACTCGTCCTGAAAAACGTGTGGGTGATGATGCTACATGGGATAAATCTGAAGCGGCATTAGCACATGCATTAGATGAAAATGGTGTTAAGTTTGAGTATCTACCAGGCGAAGGCGCTTTCTATGGCCCTAAAATTGAATTTACCTTGTATGATTGTTTAGGTCGTGCATGGCAATGTGGTACAATACAGTTAGATTTTTCAATGCCGGGTCGTTTAGACGCAACTTATGTCGGTGAAGACAACGAACGACATACTCCAGTTATGATCCACCGAGCAATTCTTGGTTCATTAGAACGTTTTATTGGTATCTTAACTGAAGAGTACGCAGGTATTTATCCAACTTGGTTATCACCTCAACAGGTGGTTGTGATGAATATTACTGACAAACAGTCAGATTTTGTCACGGAAGTAGTAAATAAATTGAAAAAATCGGGTGTTAGAGCAATTTCGGACTTGAGAAATGAGAAGATAGGCTTTAAAATCCGCGAGCATACATTAAAGCGCGTTCCTTACTTATTAGTTGTGGGTGACCAAGAGGTCGAAGCAAATGAAGTTGCAGTAAGAACACGTAAGGGCGATGATCTTGGTAAAATGCAGGTTAATGATTTTGTTGACCATGTAAAACGAGAAATCATTGCACGATCATAAATCACTTGGAGGAATTTGTTATAAAAGGTGCAAAAAAAGCCCCGCAAACGGGCAATAAACATCGTTTAAACGATGAAATAACTGGTACTGAAGTACGTCTTTCTGATTCAGAAGGTAAGCCGGTAGGTATTGTTTCTTTAGATGAAGCAAAAAACATGGCGTTTGATGCAGATTTGGATTTAGTAGAAATTAGCCCAAATGCTGAGCCGCCAGTTTGTCGCATCATGAACTATGGCAAATTTCTCTTTGAAAAGAGTAAATCCGTTAAAGAACAACGGAAGAATCAGAAACAGGTTCAGTTGAAGGAAATAAAATTCCGTCCTGGGACTGATGATGGCGATTATCAGGTAAAACTACGCAGCCTGATACGCTTTCTTGAAGAGGGTAACAAAGCCAAAGTAACGCTACGTTTTCGTGGTCGTGAAATGGCGCATCAATCACTTGGGATGGAATTACTGAATCGCGTTAAAAACGATTTAGCTGAAATCTCAACTGTCGAATCTTTCCCTAAACTGGAAGGTCGTCAAATGGTGATGGTACTTGGCCCTAAACGTGCTAGCTAAGGCATAAAGTAGTATTGATGTGCGGATATGAGAATATTCGCACTATTTACTCGCCTTACTGGTTTAATTTAATATTTTAACAATGCGGAGTTCGCAATGCCTAAAATGAAATCTAACAAAGGTGCTGCAAAGCGCTTTAAAAAGACTGCTTCTGGTGGTTTTAAACGTAAGCAATCTCACTTACGTCATATCCTTACTAAGAAATCTACTAAACGTAAACGCCATCTACGTGCTCAAAGCATGGTAGCTAAAGTAGACGTACCTAGTATTAACAGAATGTTACCATTCGCTTAAGTAAGGAATATATAAAATGCCAAGAGTAAAACGCGGTGTACAAGCTCGTGCACGCCATAAAAAAGTCTTAAAACAAGCTAAAGGTTATTACGGAGCTCGCTCACGTGTTTATCGCGTAGCAGTTCAAGCAGTAACTAAAGCTGGTCAATACGCTTACCGCGACCGTCGTCAACGTAAACGTCAGTTCCGTCAACTATGGATTGCACGTATTAACGCTGCATCTCGTATTAGCGGATTATCTTACAGCCGTTTCATCAATGGTCTTAAAAAGGCTTCTGTTGAAATCGATCGTAAGATCCTAGCTGACATCGCTGTATTTGATAAAGCAACATTTGCTCATTTAGTAGAAGTTGCAAAAAAAGCGCTAGCTTAATCATTATTGATTAACAGAATTGAAGAAGGAGGCATTTTGTCTCCTTTTTTTTTGATTTAAAATTTCTTTCCTCTCTCTCCCTACTTTGATGACATCATTTAAAATTTATACCGATTACATTAAATAAGTGCTCTAAATTTTGCGCAGGAAAAATGACTTAGTTTAAGGCGTAAATTGAGCTAAATGGTTGTTCCCTTTACGAAATTTACAACGAAGAAATAAATTATTTTAACAAGTAAAATAGAACAGTTAATTAGTGTGATTGGTATTACCTTACTAAAGAGGGAAATTTTACTGAAATACTATCCCTAACCCCAAATCTATAGTTCAATATTTGTAACGTAATGCTTTATCCCTTTGTTACTTTATAACCTGGCTGTGATGCCTTTTAACTAGCAAGATTGATCGGCTATTTAACGGAGTTAATGGTATAAATGTCAGTATCAATAACGTTGTCATATAACTGTCACAAAATAGCAATATAATCGTGCCCATCAATTATGTTGGAGATAGTAAATGGAACGTGATTTAGCGACCACGCTGCAAGCGAATAAAAAGCGTGTGGTTAAGGATAAGTTAGTTAAATATGGTGTAACAGGAGGCGGCACTTTGGTGCTTGTCGCATTGTTATTAATTTTTGGGTATCTATTGTATGTCGTGTTACCTATTTTTGCGCCCGTGAGTATCGAACAAACACAATCTTTTCAACGTAAAGATTCAACTGCCATTTATGCATTGGGCCTCGATGAGCAAAATGAAGTTAGCTATCAATTAAATGAGAAAGGGTTGTTAAGCTTTTATTCATTGAGAAACGATGATTTAGGTGAAAATTTATTACAATACCAAGCTTTTACTAACACTCATAACATTGCTAAAACAATGGCTTCAACCGGTATTTATGCGATCAGTAATGAACGCGGTGAAGTCAAAATTGTTAAACCCAGCTTTGTAACATCTTACCCTAATGATAAACGCTTAATTACGCCTGAAGTCAGCTTTCCATTAGGTGAACAGGACTTTATTGTTTCTGAAGATAATCAACCATTGACTCATTTAGCCTTTGAAATGAATCCTGAATATGCAGGTTTAGCTGGCGTACAAAGTAATGGTGAAGGGCTTTTCTTACTATTAACAGCCGAAGAAAATATGATGACTGATGAAGTTGAATGGGAACAGTCATTATTCAAGTTGCCTTCATTTCCTCAGCAAGTTGAACAGTTATTACTCACACCTAATCTGAGTAAATTGTTTGTACGTAGCGGTAATGACTTATTAGTTTACGATGTGTCTGATAGTGACAATATTCGTATTACTGCGGCATTTAAAATCAATGCGCCTGGCAGTAACGTGACTAAGATGCAATTATTGACGGGTGCTAGTTCTTTACTTGTTGCTAATGAAAATGGTGTGATTAGCCAGTGGTTTGAAGTGTTAAATGACAATAAACGCGAGTTCACCTTAATTCGAGATTTTAAAGCATCATCAGGCGTGACAAGCATAACACCTGAATTTTTCCGTAAGGGATTTTTAACAACTACAGCATCAGGTGACTTATCTATTTTTCACACTACCGGTGAAACTGAACTATTAACTGAATCGATTACTAAAGCAGGGCCATTAGTTGTTGCTATTTCACCTCGTGCAAATGCAATTCTTGCTGCTGATAGCAACACCATTAAACTTTACCATGTTGATAATGAACATCCTGAAATTACTTGGTCTGCCTTATGGCAAGAAGTTTGGTATGAAGGCTACCCAGAGCCGCAATATGTTTGGCAATCAACGTCAGCTAGTGATGATTTTGAAGCCAAAATGAGTTTAGTTCCAATCTCGTTCGGCACTATTAAAGCCGCATTTTATGCGATGCTATTTGCTGTGCCTATTGGTATTTCTGCTGCTATTTATACAGCTTATTTCATGGCACCAAGTATCAGAACTTATATCAAACCGACCGTTGAAATAATGGAAGCATTACCGACGGTTATACTAGGATTTTTAGCAGGGTTATGGTTAGCACCGATTGTTGAAAGCCAATTACCGGGGATTGTCTTATTATTAATCACCTTACCTGCGAGCGTGTTAGTCGCGGCAATGATTTGGTCTAATCTTCCAAAATCACTAAGTGATAAAATCAGTGAAGGCGTATTACCGTTAGTACTCCTGCCAATTCTTGTTGTTACTGGCTATTTGTCGATGGCCTTTAGTGACACGCTTGAATTATGGTTATTTAACGGTGATACCCGTATGTATTTAACCAATGAGTTAGGTATTAACTTTGATCAACGTAACTCGCTTATTGTTGGCATTGCGATGGGGTTTGCGGTGATCCCTACTATTTTCTCGATTGCTGAGGATGCCATCTTTAGTGTGCCAAAGAGTTTAACAATGGGGTCGTTAGCATTAGGTGCAACACGTTGGCAGACATTGTCTAAAGTAGTTATTTTAACGGCGAGTCCAGGTATCTTCTCTGCAGTAATGATGGGAATGGGGCGTGCAGTGGGTGAGACCATGATTGTACTGATGGCAACGGGTAATACGCCAATTATGGATTGGAACATCTTTGAGGGAATGCGTTCTTTATCAGCGAACATCGCTGTAGAAATGCCAGAGTCTGAAGTGGGTAGCTCACATTACCGTGTGTTATTCCTCGCTGCGTTTGTATTGTTTATCTTTACTTTCTTCTTCAACACCATTGCTGAGTTTGTTCGTCAGCGTTTGCGTGAAAAATATTCAAGCCTATAAATAGGAGTTAGTTATTATGGGTAAGTGGTTTAAATCAGGCACACCGTGGATTTGGATGACCGGTGGTGCTGTAAGTTTGAGTTTGATTGCAGTAATAGGTTTGTTTTTATTAATCGGATGGAGAGGATTAAGTTTCTTTTGGCCTGCGACTGTGTATGAGTTTGATATGCAAAATGAGCAAGGTCAAAAATCAGTATTAATAGGTGAAATATACGACACTGAAGATGTACTAAAACAACAGTTACTCGATGCAGGTGTAACTGGTCTTGACAACGAAGGTGATTCTTTACAACGTTTCTTGATTAAAATAGGTAATCGTGAATATGTTGATTTAGATTTTCAATGGATATTGGAAACTATCATTAAAGATAAAAAAATTGCCAATGATATTGTGGTGTTTGAAAGAACTAAAAACGGTAATTTTTACGGCTACCTAGAGGCTATCAATGAGGGCGAGCAAAAATTAAATATTGAAAAAAGTGCATTAGTTGGTGAGTTAAATAAACGCATTGAACGTGCGCTTGAGTTTAGAGATAAAGAGCATGGGTTATTGACTGGTGATATCGGGCGTATCAACTATGACTTAGATCGCATTCGCTTAAATAAACGTAAATTAGAGCTTGATGGCAGTCTAACACCACAAAAGGTCGCTGAATTTGCTGCTCAAAGTGATAGCTTACGCGCCGAGTACTTAGCATTAGAAAATGAGTTATTTGATTACCGAGATCAAGCTAAACGCGATAGTGTGGTTGTAAAAGATATGACTGGGCGTTTAGTCACTATGCCGCTTTCATATATTTTAGATTTTTACCAACCTAATGATATGAGCTTTGTGGAAAAGGTAGGGCATTGGTTTCATCAAGTTTATAAGTTTGTAAGTAGCGACCCGCGTGAAGCTAATACCGAAGGTGGTGTTTTCCCTGCTATTTTTGGTACCGTATTCATGGTGATGTTAATGGCAGTGATCGTTACCCCATTTGGTGTGGTTGCTGCTATTTATCTGCATGAATATGCCGGCAAAAATAATATTACTAAATTTATTCGTATTGCTGTGATTAACTTAGCGGGGGTTCCGTCCATTGTTTACGGTGTATTTGGTTTAGGGTTTTTTGTCTATATTCTAGGTGGCAGTATTGACCAACTACTTTACCCAGAAGCATTACCTACACCTACTTTTGGTTCACCTGGTGTATTGTGGTCAGCATTAACTTTGGCTATTTTAACCTTACCCGTGGTTATTGTTTCGACAGAAGAAGGCTTAAGCCGTATTCCAAGTACGCTGCGTGAAGGATCGTTAGCATTAGGCGCGACCAAGTCGGAAACGTTATGGCGTATTGTAATTCCAATGGCGAGCCCTGCAATTATGACGGGACTGATCTTAGCCGTTGCTCGTGCAGCCGGTGAAGTGGCTCCTTTAATGTTGGTTGGTGTGGTGAAGATAGCGCCCACGTTACCCGTTGATGGCAATTTCCCATTCTTACACTTGGATAGAAAGTTCATGCACCTTGGTTTCCACATCTATGATGTTGGTTTCCAAAGCCCAAATGTTGAAGCAGCACGACCACTGGTGTATGCCACTTCATTCTTATTAGTGACTGTGATTATTGGCTTAAATTTAGCGGCCATTTCAATCCGTAATAATTTACGTGAAAAATACCGCTCATTGGAGCATTAAAAGGTAGCGATAAAATAGGTAGATAGCGTTGATAAGAATCTCGCATGGTTACACATTATCTATCAATAACACATTTTAAAAACAGACACAGTCTTGTGTGTGAATAAAGATTAGGAAAGACAATGATTGATTTATCAAATTTGAATGTAAAAGGTAGTGATTTAAGTGCTTTAACCGCTGATAATACAGCATTGGAAATTAAAAACTTAAATCTTTTTTACGGTGAAAAACAAGCGTTATACAACGTATCGATGAAAATCCCAAAGGGTAAAGTAACCGCATTTATCGGACCATCTGGTTGTGGTAAGTCAACGTTATTGCGTTGTATTAATCGCATGAATGATTTAGTAGAAATTTGTCGAGTGGATGGCAATATTGAGCTACAAGGTATTAACATTTATGATAAATCGGTCGATGTTGCTTCATTACGTCGTCGAATTGGTATGGTGTTCCAGCGACCAAATCCTTTCCCAAAGTCAATTTATGAAAATGTAGTTTACGGTTTACGACTACAGGGAATAAACGATCGCCGTACCTTAGATGAAGCCTGTGAGACATCACTGCGTGGTGCTGCTTTATGGAATGAAGTAAAAGATAGACTGCATGATAATGCATTTGGTCTTTCTGGTGGTCAGCAACAACGTTTAGTCATTGCACGTGCGATTGCGATTGGGCCAGAAGTGTTGTTATTAGATGAACCAACTTCTGCACTGGACCCGATTTCGACATTAACCATTGAAGAATTGATCACTGAATTAAAGAAAAAATTCACCGTGGTTATCGTGACACATAACATGCAACAGGCGGCGCGAGTCTCGGATCAAACGGCCTTTATGTACATGGGTAAATTGATTGAATACTCAGATACGAATACATTGTTTACTTCACCAAAACAAAAACAGACAGAAGATTACATCACCGGTCGTTACGGTTAGATAAGGAAATAAAATGGAAAACTTAAACTTAAACCGTCATATTTCAGGACAATTTAATAGTGAACTGGAAAGTGTGCGTAACCAAGTTATGCAGATGGGTGGACTCATTGAACAACAGTTAGGCGATGCTTTATCAGCCATGGCGGATAATGATTTAGAGCTGGCACGTAAAGTAATAGTGAAAGATAATGAAGTGAATCAATTTGAAACCAAAGTGGATCAAGATTGTTCACGAATCATTGCTAAGCGCCAGCCCGCCGCTAGTGATTTACGCTTAATACTGACCATTATGAAAACGATAACCGAACTTGAAAGAGTCGGGGACAGTGTTGTTGCGATCGCTAAAATGGTGATTGAGAATCACGGTAAAAAAGTGCCTTCATTAATTGGATTAGAGAACATGGGGCAGATTGTATTAAAAATGTTACATAATGCCTTAGACGCATTTACGCGTTTAGATATTAATACCGCTATTGCGGTGCATAATGAAGACAAAAAAGTAAACCGTCAGTACGAGAGTATTCTGCGTGAACTGATGACGTTTATGATGGAAGATCCGCGTTCAGTACCGTTTGTTTTAAATGTATTAGCTTCTGCGCGTGCTATCGAACGTATTGGTGATAGATGCCAAAATATTTGTGAGCAAATCGTGTACTTAGTAAAAGGGATTGACGTTAGACATGCAACGGAAGAAGAGATCAATTCATTGATTGAGTAAAACTCAATAGCGTATACCTGAAACGATTATATTTATGTTTTAAAGGTTTTTTGACGTTTATAAAAGCGAAGTTGAATACAATCAACTTCGCTTTTGTATTTCTGTTGCTTTTAAAATCGAGAAACCTTTTCAGCCCATGTGGCATCAGGTATACTGCGCGTTTTATTTACTGGAACCGTTACATGAAAGTTGCTGATTTTTCTTTTCACCTTCCTGAAGAATTGATTGCGCGTTACCCAACGCCTGAGCGTACCCATAGCCGCTTACTTTCATTACAGGCGAACTCGGGCGAATTAAGCCATTTAAACTTTACTGATATCATTGATTTAGTTAATGCTAATGATTTACTCATCTTTAACGATACTCGGGTTATCCCGGCGCGTTTATTTGGTAGTAAAGAAACGGGTGGCAAAATTGAGGTACTAGTGGAGCGGGTGTTAGATGAACAGTCTTTTCTCGCCCATGTGCGCAGCTCAAAATCGCCTAAACCAGGTTGCCAGTTATTATTAGAAAATGACGTTAAGGCTGAAATGGTGCAGCGTCAAGGCCCATTATTTGAAATTAAAGTTGATAGTGATGAGACGGTATTACAAATATTAGAACGTATTGGCCATATGCCTTTACCGCCTTACATCGATAGACCCGATGAAGATGCCGATAAAGAACGCTACCAAACGGTATATAATAAAAATCCAGGTGCGGTTGCTGCGCCTACTGCCGGATTGCACTTTGATCAAGCCATTCTAGATAAGTTAACGGCAAAAGGGACTGACTTTGCCTTTGTTACATTGCATGTGGGAGCAGGGACTTTTCAGCCCGTCAAGGTTGATAATATACTCGATCATCAAATGCACAGTGAATATGCTGAGGTATCGCAACAAGTTGTGGATAAAATCAATGCCACTAAAGCGGCGGGAGGCCGAGTGATTGCAGTTGGAACAACGTCGGTACGTTCCGTGGAAAGTGCGGCTAGTGTGACTTTAGCAAACGGGCTGCCGCTAGCACCGTTCTTTTCTGAAACCAGTATCTTTATCTATCCGGGTTATCAGTTTCAAGTAGTTGATGCCATGATCACTAATTTTCATTTATCAGAATCAACTTTATTAATGCTGGTTAGTGCTTTCTCTGGTAAAGAGAATATAGATAAAGCTTATCAAACTGCGATTGAAAACAAATATCGTTTCTTTAGTTACGGTGATGCGATGTTTTTGACCAAAAAAACTAACTAAAAATTAACTAAAAACTAATTAATAAAGCCCTAAAAAGAGATTTTTAAGCTATTAATCTAAAAAAGTAAGACATTAAAACTCGAATCGATGACTAAGATCAAAGGGCATGATTCAGTTCGTTTTAATAATTGTTCAATCAAAAATCAGACTGTTTCTCTGATAAGGAAAACCATGAAATATGAATTAATAACAACCGATGGACGCGCTCGTCGTGGCCGCTTAACTTTTGAACGTGGTACGGTGGAAACACCTGCGTTTATGCCAGTCGGTACCTACGGCACGGTAAAAGGCATGACGCCTGAAGAAGTACATGACACAGGCGCAGAAATATTATTAGGCAATACATTCCACCTGTGGTTACGCCCAGGACAAGAAGTGATCCGCCAACACGGTGATTTACACGACTTTATGAATTGGAGTGGTCCGATACTAACTGATTCAGGTGGTTTCCAAGTATTCAGCTTGGGTAAAATGCGTAAAATAAAAGAAGAGGGCGTTTATTTTAGAAGCCCTGTCAATGGCGACCAAGTATTTTTATCTCCAGAAGTCTCTATGGATATTCAGTATGACCTAGGTTCAGATATCGTAATGATTTTCGATGAATGTACTGCGTATCCCGCAACTGAGCAAGAAGCTGACGTGTCAATGAAGCTTTCTCTTCGTTGGGCTGAACGTAGTCGTCAACGTTTTGATGAGTTACAAAATCCCAATGCATTGTTTGGCATTATCCAAGGTGGCTGTTTTGAGCACTTACGTGATGTGTCGTTAGATGGTTTAACTAAGATTGGCTTTGATGGTTATGCTATCGGCGGGCTAGCAGTAGGCGAGCCAAAAGATGATATGCACCGTATTTTAGAATACATTGCACCTAAAATTCCAGAAGACAAACCGCGTTATTTAATGGGCGTGGGTAAACCAGAAGATTTGGTTGAAGGTGTGCGTCGTGGTGTTGATATGTTTGACTGTGTAATGCCAACAAGAAATGCACGTAACGGTCACTTATTTACTACCGATGGTGTGATTAAAATTCGTAATGCCAAACACCGCGAAGATACTAGCTCATTAGATGCAGAGTGTGATTGTTACACTTGTAAAAACTATACGCGTGCTTATTTATATCATCTTGACAAATGCGGAGAAATACTGGGAGCACGCTTAAACACGATCCATAACTTACGTTATTACCAACGTTTGATGAAAGGTTTGCGTGATGCGATTTCAGCAGGTACATTAGACGAGTTTGTTGATATATTTTATAAGCGAATTGGAAAAGAAAAACCAGTTCTAAATAATTGATAACACAATACAATTACCATACTATTACATAGTTTAATTTTTATACAATAAAGGATATAACATGAGTTTATTTATCTCTCAAGCACATGCAGCAGCGGAAGGTTCGGCAGATGGCGGCGGCATGCAAATGATTTTTATGTTAGTTGTTTTTGCAGCTATTTTCTACTTTATGATCTACCGCCCTCAAGCGCGTCGTACTAAAGAGCATAAAAGCCTGATGGAAAGCATTAGCAAAAACGATGAGATACTAACATCTGGTGGCCTAATCGGTCGTGTTGTTAAAATCAGTGCTGAAAGTGAATACGTTCAAATAGAGTTAAATGAAAATAACACTATCGTAATCAAAAGAGATTTCATTTCAGCGGTACTACCTAAAGGTACGCTTAAATCAATCTAAATAAGAAGGGCAGGTTATCCTGCCTTTTTTGTTCTCTTTACCTTTAGCATCTAATAAAGGACATTATTGTGTTAAACAAATACCCTCTTTGGAAATATTTACTACTTGGGTTTATCGTTTTATTTACTCTCGTTTATGCTGCACCCAATCTCTATGCAGAAGATCCCGCTGTGCAAGTTTCTGCAACACGTGGTGCTAAAGTTGAACTATCTACTTTAGACAAAGTTCAAGATATTTTAAAACAAGTTAATATCTCACCTAAATCAACTGTCTTAGAAAATGGTCAAATATTAGTACGCCTTTCTTCTAGCGAAGATCAATTAATTGCCCGTGAAACTATCAGTGCACAAATCGGCGATGGTTTTGTGACAGCATTAAATTTAGCCCCATCGACACCAGCTTGGTTAGAAGCGATTGGTGGTGGTCCTTTAAAATTAGGTCTTGACTTACGTGGCGGTGTACATTTCTTAATGGAAGTGGACATGGATGAAGCGATCAGTAAAGAACAAGATCAAATGGTACAAGACTTACGTGCTGAATTACGTGAGCAAAAAATACGATTTCGTGGTATCGAAAAAGCATCTACTGAAACTGGCGTAATATTGCGTTTTACGTCACAAGAGATTCTAGATAGTGCAATTGATTACTTAAAACCGATCAACCCAGGTTTTGTGTTTAGCGAAAAAGAAAATAACGGCGCTTTCTACTTAACCATCAGCATGACAGAACAAAAACTAAAGTCTGCAAAAGAAGATGCATTACAACAGAATTTGAGCATTTTACGTAACCGTGTTAATGAGTTAGGGGTTGCAGAACCGCTCGTTCAACGTCAAGGTGTGGACCGTATTGTTGTTGAATTACCGGGTATTCAAGATACAGCTCGTGCCAAAGAAATATTAGGCGCAACGGCGACTCTAGAATTCCATCCTGTTGATTCTGAAACCGATTTATCAGATGCTTTAGCAGGTCGAATTCCAGCTTCTTCTATTTTATATAAAGAGCGTGATGGTACTCCTGTTGTTATCAAGAAAAAAATCATCTTAACCGGTAACCATATTGTTGATGCTCAATCGAGCGCTGATGAATATGGACGTGCACAGGTAAATATTTCTTTAGACTCTAAAGGCGGCAGTAAAATGTCACGTTTTACTAAAGATAATATCGGTAAACCGATGGCTACGTTATTTATTGAGTATTTACCAACGGGTAAAAAGAAAGCTAATGGAAAATCAGAAACTAAAAAGCGCATAGAAGTGGCTAACGTCGCGACTATTCAAGCTCAGTTGGGGCGTAGTTTCCGTATCACAGGTTTAGATAATACGGCTGAAGCGCATAACTTAGCGTTATTATTACGAGCTGGTGCATTAACAGCGCCGATTCAAATCGTGGAAGAGCGTACTATTGGTCCAAGCTTAGGTCAGCAAAATATTGATAATGGCATGAAAGCAATGATCTATGGCTTGTTAGCCGTGGTCATCTTTATGTTTATTTACTACCGTAAATTTGGTGCAGTTGCAAATACAGCACTGATACTTAATATTGTTATGATCGTTGGTTTGATGTCGATGATCCCGGGGGCAACATTAACCTTGCCGGGTATTGCAGGTATTGTACTAACAATTGGTATGGCTGTTGATGCCAATGTACTTATTTTTGAACGTATTCGTGAAGAGTTACATGCTGGTAAGTCGGTTCAACGCGCGATCAATGAAGGTTATGCTAATGCATTCTCTACTATTGCTGATGCGAATATTACGACCTTTATTACCGCCGTTATTCTGTTTGCTGTAGGTACTGGCTCAATCAAAGGTTTTGCTGTGACACTGGCAATCGGTATCTTAACTTCAATGTTTACTTCTATCTTCGGTACCCGTGCGATTGTTAATGCACTATGGGGTGGCCGCAATGATATTAAAAAACTTTCAATCTAAGCAGGGTCAACTATGTTGGAATTAATTAAATCGAAGCAAACTATTCGCTTCATGAAATATGCAAAGCCTGCAACTTGGTTATCCATTTTATTAGTGGTTATCTCGGTAGGGTCGTTAAGTACAAATTGGATAAATTGGGGATTAGATTTTACCGGTGGTACATTAATTGAAGTTGGCTTTCAACAACCTGCTAACTTAGAGGATGTGCGTTTAACATTAAGTGAAGCTGATTTTTCCGATGCTGTTGTTCAGCATTTCGGTAGCAGCCATGAAGTGATGGTTCGTTTAGCACCACGCGAAGGTGTTAAAGGCGAAGTGATCGGTAATCAAGTGTTAAATGCACTAACTGCTGGTGATTTCGGTGATGTGGATATGCGCCGTATCGAGTTTGTTGGCCCAAATGTGGGTGATGAACTGGCTGAGAATGGTGGTATTGCTATCATTATCGCACTTATCTGTATCATGTTATACGTGAGTATGCGGTTTGAGTGGCGATTAGCGATGGGCTCTGTATTAGCCTTGGGACACGATATTATCATCACGTTAGGTGTTTTTTCGTTATTCCAAATTGAATTTGATCTTACTGTATTAGCGGCTTTATTAGCGGTGATAGGTTATTCACTCAATGATACGATCGTGGTATTTGACCGTATTCGCGAAAACTTCAGACTCATAGCAACCGCAACACCTGAAGAGATCGTTGACCAATCTTTAACACAAACATTAAGCAGAACAATCATCACATCAAGTACGACTATTTTTGTATTGATTTCACTGTTTGTTGTTGGTGGCGCGCTTATTCACGGATTTGCGACTGCGCTGTTAATTGGTATTTTTGTTGGTACTTATTCTTCAATTTATGTGGCCAGTGCGTTAGCGATTAACTTAGGTATATCGCGTGAACACATGATCCCTGAAGTGATTGAAAAAGAAGGCGCTGATCAAGACGCCTTGATGTAATCAATTTTATAACCTGTTTATAGCAATTAAAAAAGCACTGCATAGCAGTGCTTTTTTGTATCCATTGACTGGGTTTACTTCATTGGGTTTATATCATTGGTTTTATATAAAGATATAACAGCCTTTATTGCTTAGCCCTTTATTTTTACTTCTGGAGTACCAAGCAATAAGTGCTAGATAGTAAAAGGAAAAACGCGTTAAGCTTATTACCTATCGGTACAATTTTTAGTCATTCCCATTCTTTTATTGTAAATATTTTGTCATAAATAAGCCTTATTCCGTGAAAAATAGTGATTATTTATTGAATATAATGGGTAAAACTTTACATTATCAATGATATGGTACACTCTTGAAAATCTTGTTTATAAGGGTTCAACGATGCGATTATCTTTTAATAAATGGGCTATTGTCCTGTCTTTTGCCACATTGACTGCGTGTTCAAACAATCAACATGAAAGTAAAAGTTATACTTTAGAAGCTACCGGTAACGGTAATTCAGTGTTTCCTCTCGCGACTCCTCTACAAATAACGTACCAAGATGAAGTCAAATTATTACGTATTAATCAATTAATTGCCGACAAAGATAAAGTCGATGATAAGCAACGCGCTGCTTTATTGTATGAGCGTGGATTGATTTATGATCGAATGGGGCTTAATGCACATAGTCGCTATGATTTTACTCAATCGATTCAGATTGATCCAACCTTTGCTCAATCCTATAACTCTTTAGGTGTTTATCTATTAATGGGTGAAGCCTATGACGAAGCTTTTGACGCTTTCGACTCTGCGATTGAACTCTCCGATAAAATGCAATACAGCTACCTTCATCGTGCGATTGGTTTATCACTAGTTAAGCGTTATGATGGCGCGCAGAAAGATATAGAGCATTTTTACGAGCTTGATAAAAGTGATCCTTATCGTTCATTGTGGCGCTATATTATTAATGCGCACGTGGATCAAAAGCTAGCAGAAGGGCAATTGAAGGCAACACAACCGGAAGAGCAAGATAAACGATTTGCATGGGCGATTATTGATGTTATCAACGGTGATTTATCTGAAAAAGACTTTTTTGACAATATCGCAAATGGTGTAGAAACAAATGATGAGTTAGCGCAACGTTTATGCGAAGCTTATTATTACTTAGCACATTGGCACATGAACAATAATCATCTTAACAAAGGTATTTATTATTTAAAATTAAGCGTTGCAACCAATGTAAAAGATTTCATTGAGTATAAATATGGGTTGATTGACTTAAGCCACATTCAAGAGAAACTACAGGCGCAAGCGTTAAAACTACAACAAGCTCAGCAAGCCATTAATCCAAGCAGCTAAGCTGAATTAAAAGCTCACTCCGGTGGGCTTTTTTAGTTTTATTGTTCTATTTTATGCCTAGAATGATAGTGATTATTTGGCAAATAAGAAGTTAGTAACAAAGCGGCTAAAGGCTAAACTATCTATCTTAATTTCGTCTGTTATTGTCGCGCTTCAATTTCATCTTGTTGAAATATATCTAAACGCACCACTCATACACCACATCTATGTCTCGAAATGAGCTAGACCATTGGATCCGCCGCTGACTGTGAATGTATTTCTAGTCAACAAGTGCGGCGGCAATGGCGAAACCACGGACGAAAGTGAGATCATTGATCAAACTGGGAGTCAGTGAACGTTTAGCTATTTCCTGTGCCAGTGGGTTTATAAAAGTACCAGCAAAGGACCTTGTCGTAGTTCGAAAACCAAAGGGATCAATATAGCGATCAGTAATGCGTTTTTAGCCAGACAAGGTTTGATGTCATTAAAGGATTTGTGGATTAATATTCACTATTCATTATAAGATGAACCGCCCTGTGCGGAGCCGCATGCAGGGTGGTGTGGGGGCAGGGGGTTAGATACCTCCGGCTACCCGATTATGTCATTGGCACATAGAGTGATAAATCACCAAGAGGATGACTTTGAGAATCATAAAAGTATAAATCTTTGTCTTTAATATCTTGGGTTAATCGCGACTTCAATGAAATTATCTCAGTGCTATCCATTAATGGCCATACACCAATTGCAACCCTAGAAATACTACTTTGATTAATTGCATCAATTATATGTTGATCATAATCTTTATGAAGAGAGTGGCCAATTACAACTATTCCACCAGAAGTTCTTGCTAATTTTTCATAACAAAATCTTAAATAATCGTTCCGCTTTATTTTAGAAAGCTTCCACTCTGAGGAGCCTTCTGAAATAAACAATGGAAACTGCTCTGGATGCTCTAAGTCAAACAAATCAGTCAGCCTATGCAATCCATTAGCTGATAATTTTTGCGTTTTTCCATCACTTCTTTCTACCAAGTGAATGGCACCATGTAAATAGTGAAGTTTTGTCCTATCTGCGGGAACTGAAGTATCAGATAAGTCAAAACAATTACCTTCCCCCCAAAAGTAATCCTTGAATCGCCACGTATCTGTATGCATTACAGACCAATATGGGATTAGATCGTAATTTGTTGTAAATACATTTTTATATGGTCGAAGTTCTTCATTTATAGTTCTTACGTCAGCCATCTCTGGAGGTATATGAGCATAATTTACAGCAGAGCCTAGAGAATTTTTTATGTTTTCATATAATTCTCGAATTTCTGTTTCTTGAGGCCTCCCTAACTGCTCATCAACTAGTTGAGCATGATAAAGAATTCTCAAAACATCTTCAAAGTTTGAACTATCTAAGTGTTCAAACAACGCTAGCCCCTCTAAAGCGATTTTAGTATCAACCACATCCTTTTGAGCTAATTCGAATAATGTACCGTATCCGAATTTTTCCCAAATATTTATACTAAAACCATTACCTAAAAGTAGGTTTTTCCAGCCAAGGTCCATAAGTTCAGACCAGTTAATTAAATTTGCATCTATATTATGTTGGGGCATATTGGTGACCTGTGAATTGAAATGACATAGACATAATGACTTCCCACTAAGGTGCTAGCCTCTACAGTGGGTTAGTTTTTCAACCAGAGCCATAATATATCTATCAACAATATAATGTGGAGGCTAGCATGAATAAACATAGCATACTT
>NZ_JACJDP010000052.1:0-23277 GCF_014163575.1 Psychromonas sp. SR45-3 | reverse complement strand
ACATTTAATATAAAGGATATACATTATGAAAAAATCAAACCTAGCATTGGCAGCAACAGTTTCTTCTCTTCTAGCTATCGGTACGCTAGTTTCATCTCCTGCAATGGCTGCAGGTAAAGAGAAGTGTTATGGCGTTGCTGCAGCAGGCCAAAATGATTGTGCAACTAAATCAAGCTCTTGTGCTGGTACATCAAAAGTAGACAACCAAGGCGATGCATTCATCGCAGTGCCAAAAGGTTTATGTGACAAATTATCAGGCGGTAGCTTAAAACCAATTGAAGGTTAATAATAGCACTTCATCAGGTTAATCAAGTTATTTCAGCTAATTTTGATTGTTAATTTTATTTTTTGACAATAAAAGCAGCCATTAATCATTAATACTACTCAGAAAAGGAATGAGCAGTATTAATGATTTTACAGGAGGTTATGTGAAGAGTATGAATATAGCCAATGTAGGCATAGGGTTAAGAGCTGAACACTATCAAGAGATACACCAAACTTCACCTCTCATCGACTTTTTAGAAATCCACAGTGAAAACTACTTTGATAAAAACTCACTTAATTACTTTTATTTACAACAATTAAGTCAACAATATCCACTTAGCTTTCATGGAATCGGACTTTCCTTGGGTAGCGCAGAGGCAGTTTCAACGGATCATCTAAAGCAATTAAAGGCATTAGTCACAGAATTTAATCCCTTTTTAATCTCAGATCACCTAAGTTGGAGTTCATGGCAAGGGACTTATTTTAATGACCTGCTCCCTGTTCCTTACACAAAAGAGGCAATGTCTCGTTTTATTACCAACATCAATCAAGTTCAAGATTATTTAAAAACACAAATAATTATTGAAAACCCATCATCGTATTTAGAGTATAAAAAGACTGATTATAATGAAGCTACTTTTCTTAATGAAATTAGTGAACATACAGGTTGTGGTCTATTACTTGATATCAACAATGTTTATGTCAGCGCAACCAATAATAATTTTTCAGCACAACAGTACTTAAATGAAATTAACTTTAATAAAGTACAAGAAATTCATCTTGCAGGGCATATATGTAAACAATTTGCAGAAGGTGAGATCTTAATTGATACACACAGCAAATTAATCAGTGACCCTGTGTGGCATTTATATTCTGAGAATATTGATAAAATCAACAATGCTGTCACTTTAATTGAATGGGATGCTGAATTACCAGCCCTTTCTGTATTATTAGGCGAAAGAGATAAAGCCAAAAAATTCTTAACGGAGGTAACTCATGGTTAAACCTTCTAATCAACACAATCTTGTCCCTTCTTCTTTAAACCTTGGACAGTTACAACAACAATTTAGTCAAAGCCTATTGTATCAAGAATCAAATATCGCGTTGCAGCTTAAAGAAAAACAGGGGTTTACAGCACAACAACTACTGCAAATTCACCGCAATAATTTTGTGATGAGTGTGACCGAAAGTTTAAAAAGCACGTTTAAGTATACCGAGCAGTTAGTTGGAGAAGATTTTTTTGACAGTGTCGCAAGGCAATTTATTTTACAGCAACCACCGGCAATTAATAACATCATTGTTTACGGCGAGCAATTTCCCTTTTACTTATCAAGTTTAACACAACTAGTAGACATGCCTTACATCGCAGAAATGGCAAAATTTGAATGGTTATATGAACAATGCCAAAAAACAGTACAACAACCGATTGAGTTTGATCTGCAATCACTACAACAAATTACCCCCGATGACTTTGAATATTTACAATTTTCAATCCCATCGCACTGCCTAGTTTTTGAGAGTTCACAAAATATTAGCTTGTTATATCAAATGATCATTAATAACAATGTTGAAGCAACAAACTTAAATCAACAGTGTTACTTATTATTAGAGAAAGAACCTAACTTTACTATAAAAGTAACTGAGCTATCCGAGCAGCAAGGGCAATTAATACAACAACTACAACAAAAAGTCTTACTAGGAGCGCTACAGCCAAGTACTTTACAGGAACAATTAAGTTATTTAATAACAGCCAATTTAATCAGTGATTTTAGTATCGTTAAAGTTAAGGAGAACCAATGAATACATTAATTAATTATTATCAGCAAAGCGTTCAAGCATTGCTGCAATATATACAACCCTTAGTATTACTTGCAGCACGTTTATGGGTTGCCAGCGTATTTTTCAAATCAGGTTATTTAAAGTTTACCACTTGGGACAGTACCCTGTATTTATTTGAAGAAGAATACCAAGTGCCTTTTCTTCCATGGGAATTAGCCGCTTATCTAGGTACTGCTGCAGAATTAATATTGCCAGTATTTTTAGTACTAGGTTTGCTAACACGTCCAATAGCCGCTATTTTGTTTGTATTCAACATCATGGCAGTGGTCTCTTACCCTGTGATCTGGGAAGGAGGATTCTTTGACCATCAATTCTGGGGCGCACTTATTTTAATGAATGTGATGTGGGGAGCAGGTAACATTTCATTAGATTATTTATTAAAGAAAAAAGTGGGTGCTTAATAAGGCCATCCCCCTTTGGCCGTAAGCCATTGTTTTAATTATTAGACGTACACTGATTTTAATAATCAGAGCTACATACATAATGCAAATTAATAGGTGTAGATGCCTTGCCCAGATGTTCGAGAGTTCGAGATTTTGTCTGGCAAGGCCTTTTTAGCAGTGCGAGAAAATATTTTTCATTAAAAGTGATTCATTCCTCGATTCACATAATAAATACAATCATTTTACAATTAAAAAATCGTAATATAAATTAACCGGCTGACCATCAATTTCAACGGTTATGTCAAGTCGCCATAGCATGGTGTCTTCAGTACAAACACCTAACATGCTTTTTCCCGTCGATTGTTGTTTGCCTGCATTACTAACCACTTCAGAGAATTTGATAGGTATTTTGCCCATAAACATGGTTTTTCCTACTATTTTGGCACTGCTTACTTGCCAGTTTTCAACCTTGCTTTCTAGGGTTAAATGGAACCATTGCTCAGGGACAATCCTCCCTCCCTCAACAGATAAACTGAACGACCCCCACAGTGAATTAAAAACACAGGGCTCGGAGAAATCACATAAGTTCTCTTCAACCTTATCGCTTTGCCCCCTTTCTTCCTGAGTTTTTTCTATAACAGGCGATAGCTCAATGGTCCTCCATATAAATAAACCAATTAGTAAGCTAAGCATAATAACTAATTGAATCAATCTGCTTTTTGTTAACATTGCAATTCCTTGTAAAAATAGTGGTTAACGCGCATTTTTTAACATATCCAGTAATTTTCTTAACATTAAAGCAATGCAAATCTGTTCATTTTTTTAATTGTCGCGTAAACTTCCCGCCAAATATAGATGTTTTAAGTGATATTTTAAAATATTTATATTGAATACTTATTTTTACGTCATAACGAACGTACATTGTAAATACATGCATGGAATCAACACAATGACAACCGCAACCAATATTCAACCTGATTACAACATGAAAGTTGTTCGTCAGTTTACACTTACTACCATTCTCTGGGGTATCGTGGGCATGAGTGTCGGGGTGCTTATTGCAGCCCAACTTATATGGCCAGCTTTAAACTTTGATACTCCTTGGCTTACTTATAGTCGTTTACGTCCCCTTCATACCAATGCTGTTATCTTTGCATTTGGTACGTCTGCGTTAATGGCAACTTCTTTTTATGTGGTACAACGTACCTGTCAAACAAGATTGTTTGGTGGTCCGTTAGCCTCAATTGTATTTTGGGGATGGCAAATAGTTATATTATCAGCTGCTATTTCTTTACCTTTAGGGTATACAACATCTAAAGAATATGCAGAATTAGAGTGGCCGATCGATTTGCTTATCACAGCTATTTGGGTTGTGTATGCCACTGTATTTTTTGGCACCATGGCAATACGTAAAACCTCACATATTTACGTTGCTAACTGGTTCTTTGGTGCATTCATTCTAACTGTTGCGGTATTGCATATTGTTAATAGTATGGCAATTCCTGTTTCTATGTCGTCAATGAAATCATACTCTGTCTATGCAGGCGCAGTAGATGCCATGGTACAGTGGTGGTACGGTCATAATGCCGTAGGCTTCTTATTAACGGCAGGTTTCTTAGGTATGATGTATTACTTCGTACCCAAACAAGCTAACCGCCCTGTTTATTCATACCGTTTATCGATCATCCACTTTTGGGCATTGATTGCAGTTTATATTTGGGCTGGTCCACACCACCTTCATTACACTGCTTTACCAGATTGGGCACAATCATTAGGTATGGTCATGTCACTGATCTTATTTGCTCCATCTTGGGGTGGTATGATCAATGGTATTATGACGCTATCAGGCGCGTGGCATAAACTACGTACAGACCCTATTTTACGTTTCTTGGTTGTATCATTATCTTTCTATGGTATGTCTACCTTTGAAGGCCCAATGATGGCAATTAAAACAGTTAATGCCTTATCACACTACACTGACTGGACAATTGGTCATGTACATTCAGGTGCTCTTGGCTGGGTTGCGATGGTATCAATTGGTTCAATTTACCACTTAATTCCTCGATTATTTGGCCAAAAAGGCATGTATAGCACAGCTCTAGTTAACTTACATTTCTGGTTAGCAACTATTGGTACTGTTTTGTACATTGTTGCAATGTGGATTTCAGGTGTGATGCAAGGGTTAATGTGGCGTGCGGTTAATGAAGACGGTACATTAACTTATACCTTCGTAGAATCATTAGAAAAATCTTACCCATTCTATACAATCCGCTTTGTAGGTGGTGCGATCTTCTTAACTGGTATGTTTATTATGGCTTACAATACATACAAAACAGTTTCGGCCGAAGAAGGCTCTATCAAGCCTCAAGAATTAGGTTAGAGGGAGTTACTAATGAAACATGAATTTATAGAAAAAAACGTTGGTTTATTAGCTATTTTCATCATCATCGCGATTAGCTTTGGTGGTTTAGCTCAAATTACACCGTTAATATTCCAAAAAGAAACCAATGAACCTGTGGATACCTTACGCCCTTACACTGCTTTAGAGATGGAAGGTCGTGATATTTATATTCGTGAAGGTTGTCATGTGTGTCATAGCCAAATGATCCGCCCTTTCCGTGCTGAGACTGAACGTTACGGTCACTACAGCATGGCTGGCGAGCATGTTTGGGAACATCCATTTTTATGGGGTTCTAAACGTACTGGTCCTGACTTAGCACGTGTTGGTGGTCGTTATTCAGATGCGTGGCATGAAGTTCACTTACTGAATCCTCGAGATGTAGTGCCACAATCAAATATGCCAGGCTTCCCATGGTTAGCAACTAATTTATTAACGGGTGAAGATACCGCCGCAAAACTGTCTATATTTAAAGACCATTTTAGTGTGCCTTACACTGAAGATGACATTGCTGGCGCGAAAGCTGCTGTTGAGGGTAAAACTGAAATGCAGGCATTAATTGCGTACTTACAATCACTAGGTCATGCATTTAAATAATAAAAATAGTGCCTAGCAATAGGCACTTCGGCTACTGGAGGCTATATGGATTTTGCAACATTTAACGGACTATATACATTATTCTTAATTATTATTTTCGTTGCGTTGATTTTATGGGCATACAGTAAAAAACAAAAACAGACATTCGAAGAGATGGGTAATTCTATTTTGGAAGATGATCTGGACTCAAAACAGTATGAAAGCACCTCAAGCGAACATACAGGAGCTAAAAAATAATGAGCATTTTTTGGACAATATGGATTTCTGCGATCACGTTAACTGTCATTATCGGTTGTGCAGTTCTTCTGAGAGCAGCGAATAAAAATAATACTGGCGTTAAAGAAGGCGACCCAATGCCTCATACCTTTGATGGCATTCAAGAACTTAATAATCCGCTGCCTAAATGGTGGGTTGGTCTGTTTTGGTTTACGATTGTTATCGCGCTAATTTATTCATTCGCTTTTCCAAGTTATACCGCTAACTGGAATGGTTTATTAGGTTGGTCAAGTTCTGAACAAAGTGTTAAATCAAAAGAAGAATCAGCAAAAGCAGCTGCAACGTCGCATTCACAGTACCAGCGTGAAATGAATGAAGCAGAGATAAAATACGGTGAAGTTTTTAAAAAATTAGTTTATACCGATGCTGATGTTTATAAAGATATTGAATTAATTGCTCAAGATCCTGAAGCAGTAAAAGTAGGACAACGTTTATTCTTACAAAACTGTGCCCAATGTCATGGTTCAGATGCCCGTGGTGGTAAAGGTTTCCCTAACCTAACTGATAATGATTGGTTATATGGTGGCGAAGCGCTTACTATCAAAGAAACTCTAATGCACGGTCGTAATGGTGTGATGGTTGCTTGGAAAGATATCTTAGGTGAAGATGGCGTTAAAGAAGTCGCTACTTACGTATTACAGCTAAGTGGTCGTCGTGTAAATGACCTTGATGCGCAAGCTGGTAAAGAGCGCTTTGTTGTTTGTGCAGCGTGTCATGGTGCAGATGGTACGGGTGGTCAAGCGTTCGGGGCTCCTAACCTAACCGATAAAGTTTGGTTGTATGGTGGTTCACGTAAAGCAGTTGAAGACACTATTCGTAACGGTCGAAATGGTGTAATGCCTGCATGGGGTGAAGTACTAGGTGAAGATAAAGTACATCTTATCTCTGCTTTTGTTTACTCTTTATCTAATAAATAAATAGAAACCCAATTAACCTATAAACTTGGTTAATAAGATAAAAAGCCTCGTGTTATCGAGGCTTTTTTATAGCTAAAATTTGCTGTAAATGCTAGATTATCGCCCACCAATTCCCCCTTTTCTTTAATAACAGGAACAACCATGCAAACAAAAGAAAAAAAATCTTGGTTTAAACAATTTTGGCCTTGGTTTTTAATTATTTTACCCTTGGTAGCCGTTGTTGCTGGGATCAGTACACTGATGATCGCCTCTGACAATAAACCTGAAATGGTTGTCGATGACTACTACAAAACAGGTAAAGCAATCAATGCTGATTTAAGTTTACTTAAAAAAGCCAAGGAATTGGGCATATCTGCTATTGTCGAACAACAACAAGATGGACTATTAATTACCTTAACTGGTTTAGACAGTAATACATCAATCAGCTTTTCACTATTCCATTCAACCCAAGCTAAGCGCGATAAAATAACCATGCTTACAGCGGCTGCTGATGGTAGTTATCATTTTGAAACAGATCAAGTCTTAGATGGTAAGTGGACACTACGCTTAGAGCCTTTTGATAAAAAGTGGCGCTTGCAAAAGTCGGTGAAATTTCCAAATGCTAAAATAGCACTATAAAATGCCAAATGTCAGCCAGTGCTTTCACTGTGGTGAGCCTAACCCAAGCAATACGCCTTTTAAGGTAACCATTAACGGCGTACAACAAAAAATGTGCTGTCCCGGCTGTGAAGCGATCGCACAAACCATTGTTGACAGTGGGTTGAGTTCTTATTATGAGCACAGGACAGAAGTGGCAAGTAAAGGGGAAGCTCTGATCCCTGAAGAGCTACAACAGCTCGAACATTATGATATTGAACAAATTCAATCAGACTTTACAAAATCAATGGGCTCAACGACTGAAATAACTTTAACCATAGAAGGCATCAGTTGTGCGGCCTGTGCTTGGTTAATTGAGAAACAACTTCGTTTTTTACCTGGGCTAGCTTTTGTTAATGTTAATACCACCTTAAATCGAGCTGTTATTCGCTGGGATAATGAACAACTTGTTTTAAGCAAAATTTTACAACAAATCCAAAAAATTGGTTATAAAGCCTACCCTTTCCAAGTCAATCAACAAGAGCTTTTTTATACACAACAAGTGAAGTCTTATTTACGTCGCTTAGGACTTGCGGGTTTAGCGACCATGCAAGTGATGATGTTTGCGATTGCTTTATATGCGGACTTTTTTTCCGGTATGGAAGAAGAATTTATTCACTATTTTAGATGGGTAAGTTTTATTCTAGCAACACCGGTCTTATTGTATAGCGCTCAACCTTTCTACGCCAATGCATGGCGTAATATTCGTAATAAAACATTGGGCATGGATATTCCTATTTCAATCGCATTATTAGGTGCTTATAGCGCGTCTGGTTATGCCACTATTATGGGCCATGGCGAAGTTTATTTTGAATCTGTTTCGATGTTTACTTTTTTACTCTTATTGGGTCGACTACTAGAATTAAGGGCGCGTCGTAAAGCATCAGAAACCAGCAGTAACTTGTTACGTTTGTTACCCGCAATGGCGACATTATTAGAAACAAATAATGACGTGACGATACAGCAATTAATACCCGCGAAAACGTTACAACCAGGGCAACACATATTAGTTAAGCCAGGAGAGACGATTGCTATTGACGGAAAAATTATTGATGGCCAAAGTAATATAGAAGAATCCATGTTAACTGGTGAACATTTACCTGTATTTAAAAAGCCCCAGGATAATGTTTATGCTGGGACGGTTAATATCAACGGCATTCTAACCATTGAAGTAATTAAAGTCGGTAATAACACACTCATTTCTGACATCATAGCATTACAAAATAGTGCACAATTGTGTAAACCACGTATTGAAGTAATGGCAGATACTGTGTCTCGTTATTTTGTTGGTGCATTGTTGGTGACCGCAACACTTACTTATATTGGCTGGAGTATCGTTGACGCAGAGCAAGCTTTTTGGATCACCTTATCAGTCTTAGTAGCAACCTGCCCCTGTGCATTATCACTCGCCACCCCCACAGCACTAACTTGTGCGACAGCTCAATTAAACAAACATGGCATTCTCATCAAACAACATCATGTGTTAGAAACGGTGAATAATATTAAACATGTTGTGTTTGATAAAACGGGGACATTAACGCAGGGTAACTTTAAACTATTAAATACCCATATTCTAAATCATAACAGTTTCCCCGCATCGACCAATCAGCAACAATTATGTATCGATTTGGCTGCTAATTTAGAAGCTAATTCTGAGCACCCCATTGCGATTGCTTTTACACAGTTACAAAGTCAGAAATTGACGCTCAAAAACATTAAAAACATGCCAAGCCAAGGTATGCAAGCAATTTGGTGTCACCTAAAAGAAGAGCATAATATTAAGTTAGGTCATGCTAAGTTTTGTAAAATAGAACATGCATTATCAAGCCAAGAGTTATTGATTTATCTAACTATTGATGACCAATTAGCAGCGATATTTGAGCTAGGAGATCAATTACGTGATTCTGCTACGGAGTTAATTAACTTTTGCCATCAAAAGCATTTAGATGTCACCATGCTAACCGGTGATATTTCTAACAAAAGCGAAGAAGTGGCTAAGCAATTAAATATTGAACATGTTGTTAAAGGTGTCAGCCCACAACAAAAATTAGCTTATATTCAAACATTACAACAATCACAACCAGTGATGATGATTGGCGATGGAATCAATGATGCTCCGGTATTAGCAGGTGCTCACGTTTCAGTAGCGCTTGCCAGTGGAACAGATATTGCAAAAAATAGCGCAGACGTAATCCTACTCGGTTCAGATTTACAGAAAATAAGCTTATTAACGACCAGTGCCAAACAAACGACAACAATCATTAAAGAAAATCTCGGCTGGGCAATCGGCTACAATATCATTATTGTACCACTTGCCATAATGGGGTTAGTTCCTCCCTATGTCGCAGTGCTAGGTATGTCCTTTAGCTCTCTAATTGTAGTGAGCAACTCCTTAAGGTTACTAAAATGAGTATAATTTACGTATTGATACCAATTGCCATGATCTTTGTTGCAATCGCAGTGCTGGTCTTTTTTTGGGCTGTAAAATCTAATCAATATGATGATTTAGATAGGGAAGGTGTGAACATTCTTTTTGATGAGGATATGACCCACAGTAGAACGTCACAATCAGACCTTAATGATAAAGAAAATAGTGAAGAAAATACTGAAAACAGCACGCCAATGAGCACAGCGAAGAAAAATAGCGGTAAACCTTCCGATGCTCATTAATGACTTTTTCAGTGCCTTCTTAATTGGAATTTTAGGAGCTGGACACTGTATCGGCATGTGTTCAGGTATTGCTAGCGCACTAAGCTTTTCAATCAGTCCCACACAAAAAAATGGATTGTTATCGTTACTCTTGTATAACCTAGGGCGTATTAGTAGCTATTCCCTCGCTGGTTTTATCTTTGCCGCAAGTAGCAGCGTATTAATCATTTGGATGGGAGGGAAAGAATCACTTATTTACCTTCGCATCTTCGCTGCGATAATGATGTTATTACTGGCATTTTATATTGCTCGTTTATGGAATGGGTTGTTAATTGTAGAACGAGCAGGTCAATTTATATGGCGCTTCATCAAACCATTAGCACAGTATTTTTTACCCCTTAAGCACCCTATTTTAGCATTCCCATTAGGTTTTTTTTGGGGGTGGCTGCCTTGCGGTTTGGTTTACTCTACTTTAGTCTGGGCAATAAGCACAGCAGATGCTTTTAATGGCTTATTAATAATGCTTGGTTTTGGTCTTGGTACTTTACCCGCCATGATGTTAGTTGGCACACTAAGTCATCGATTGAAAACAATCCTCAACAAGCAATGGTTTAGGTATAGCAGCGGCCTTATACTTGCCCTATTTGCCCTGCAAACACTGTATATTGCTTTCAAACAATTGAGCTAATACCTAAATAATTAGGTGGATATCCATCACAGGCTCAATGAAGACCATAGTTTATATAGCTTTACACATTCGAAGTCACTTTATAAACTGTTATATAAGATGCTACAATTGATTCAAATCAACAATTTTAAGAGCGGAATATGGAAAAAAACAATTCAGGTCGAGTACAAGTCGGTGGTTGCGCAATACATTGTCAAGATTGTAGTATTAGCCAACTATGCATTCCCTACTCCCTTAATGAATCTGAATTAGACCGTTTAGATGACATTATAGAACGCAAAAAACCGATTCAAAAAGGCCAAGAAATATTCAAAGCTGGCGAAGACATGAAGTGTTTATATGCAATTCGCTCAGGTACTTTAAAGTCTTATACGATTACTGAGCAAGGTGATGAGCAAATTACAGCTTTCCACTTAGCGGGCGATTTAGTCGGTTTTGACGGTATTAGTTCAGGTAGCCATCCCAGCTTTGCACAGGCACTTGAAACGGCAATGATATGCGAGATCCCTTACGACACATTAGATGAGTTATCAACATCAATGCCCAAGTTGAGACAACAAATTTTACGCTTAATGAGCTCTGAAATTGTTGGTGATCAAAACATGATTTTACTACTTTCAAAGAAAAATGCAGAAGAACGATTAGCGTCATTTATTCACAACCTATCAGTGCGTTATGCGGCCCGTGGTTTCTCACCAAGAGAATTTAGGTTATCAATGACACGTGGTGATATTGGTAACTACTTAGGTCTGACTGTTGAAACTATCAGTCGTTTATTAGGTCGTTTCCAAAAAAATGGGATGATTGCGGTTAAAGGTAAATACATCACCGTATTAGATGAACCACAACTCGCAGAATTAGCAGGCCAGTAACAAACATTTAACATCAAAGCACTCTTCTACTTTTAAATGGCCAGATACTGATTTAATTTGCATTTTCTGGCTGATATCACTATCTGTTTGCCTCCATTTGTTCTAAATTATAGTTAAGTGATTTATTAAAATTTGGAGGCTAACATGCTTAAATACCGTAATATTTTAGTTTATATAGATCCTACTCAAGAACAACAACCCGCATTACAACGTGCCGTAGAAATTGCCCAAAAAGAACAAAATGCCAAAATAACATTATTTCTGTGTTGTTATGACCTTACCTATGAAATGACCTCTTTAAGCTCCATGGAAGAACGCCATGCAATGCAATCTCTTGTAATACGTGATAATAGAGAATGGCTAGAAACCTTGGCAGCCCCATACCGAGAACAAGGGTTAACAATTGGTTGCCAAGTACATTGGCATAACCGCCCTTTTCAAGCGGCGATTCAATCAATATTAAAAGAGAATTACGATTTATTAATAAAGTCAACACATCCTCATTCTCGCCTTAGTGCAATATTGTTCACTCCGACGGATTGGAACTTATTACGTAAGTGTCCTATTCCTCTTTTATTAGTAAAAGCAAAATCATGGCCTGAAAACAGCAATATTTTATGTGCAGTTGACTGTAAAAGTATTCAAGATACTGAACATCATGATCTCAATGAGACCATTCTTAGTGAAGCGAATGACATTGCAGCAATGATCAGTTCAAATATTCATGTGGTCAATGCTTACCCAAGCCCCCCAATGAACATCATGATGGAGTTACCAGAGTTTGACCCCATTCATTATGAAGATGGATTAAAAAAATTCCATCAACAAACCTTAAGTGATTATGCACATAAATATCATATCGATGAGAAAAATATTCACTTACATCAAGGGTTACCAGAAGATGTGATCAGCTCTGTTGCCTGTGATATTAAAGCGGAATTAGTTATTTTAGGTACAGTGGGCCGCTCAGGTTTAGGGTTAACATTACTCGGCAATACCGCAGAACAAGTCATTGATAAATTAGATTGTGACTTACTAGCACTTAAACCAAAAGGCTTTGTTAGTCCAATTAAACTTGAATAAGTATGACTAGCATTTTAAGCTGAGATTACACTATCAACTGCGATAAAGAGTAGTCATTGAAGGTCATAATTAGTAGTTTAAGGCTGTGTTTAGTTGGTCATTCGTAGATAAATGTCATTAGTATTTGAACAACTAATTAAATTAAAAGCTAACTGTAAATAAGTCACAAATATAAAGCCCAACAAACTTTCACTTGTTGGGCTTTCCTTTTGCTAGGAGCTTCTACGCTAAATAGGATTACCTAGATTTTAAATACTTCAACTGATTTGCTCAATACCGTAGCAATAGTTGATAACTCTTCAGCTCGTTTACTATTATTCGCAGAACCTTCAAAAGTGACTTTAGCAATATCATTTATTTCAACGATACTCTCATTTATGTCGCCAGCTACCAAGGTTTGCTCTTCTGCAGAAGTGGCAATTTGATTATTCATATCTTGAATCACTGAAATAGCTTGGCGTATTTGCTCTAAAGCATTATTCGCTTGTTGTGATTTCTCAGCGGTCATCTGCGCATTATTTACATTCACTTGCATCAACTCAACTGAGTTTTTAGACTCAGTTTGTAAACTGCTGATCATCGCTTGAATTTCTGCCGTGCTTTCCTGTGTTCTATTAGCGAGGCTTCTAACCTCGTCAGCTACAACTGCAAATCCTCGTCCATGTTCACCTGCTCGTGCCGCTTCAATGGCTGCATTTAGCGCTAATAAGTTAGTTTGATCTGAAATACTACGTATGACTTCAATAATACTGCCAATATCATCAATTTCACCTTCTAATTTTCCCATTACCTGCTGCACACTGGTAATGCCACTAACTAAGGTCGAAATATTAGTATTCATATCAAGCACAACACTCATGCCTTGGGTCGATTGATGATTTGCTTCATCAGCAGCTGAAGAGGCTTGTAAAGCGTTACGTGCAACTTCATCAACTGTAACCGTCATTTCATTCATCGCTGTGGATGTTTGCTCTAGTTGCACCATCTGCGACTCTGAACTGTTATTAACACTTGATGCCGACTCTGACATCATAGTCGACACGTTATTAAGCTGTCCTGATGAGTGATTAATATTCTCAATAATTCCCTTCAGGCTACTTACCATGGTTAATACGGCTTTATATACACCTGTTTCTTGGCCGTTAGCGGGTGCAATTGATTTTAAATCACCACTCGCTATTTTTTGCACAATCGCTTCAATATCAGCTGGTTCTCCGCCAATAGGGCGATACATTAACTTAATAATAATAAGATAAATGCTATACAAAGAAATAACGATAAATGTTAATGCCATCCATAAACTAGTTGTAAGATTATCATTCGATGCTTTATCGATATTAGTCCAACTACTCCATGCCCAAACAGTCCAATTCATACCTTCAATACGTGTCGCAGCTACATCATACTCAACCCCTTCAAAACTATAATCATGGTGACTTGTATGGTCATTTTTAAATTCTTGATAAGAAGGACGAATCTGATATATATTTTTTCCAATTAGATCATTATCTTTTGCCGCCAATAAGTAACCATCTTCACGACTAACAAAAATATTATTCTCAGGCGTTAATTTTTTAATAAAATCGGTAACCTGATTAATACCAATATCAACGCATAATGCCCCTATTATTTTTCCATTACGCTTAACTGGTACCACTAATGCCATCACAGCACCGCCAAAATTACTCATATAAGGTGTAGTAATAATTTTTTCTTCGCCATTAAATGCACGAAGATACCATTCTCGCTTTT
This sequence comes from Psychromonas sp. SR45-3, assembly GCF_014163575.1. Lineage (NCBI taxonomy): Bacteria > Pseudomonadati > Pseudomonadota > Gammaproteobacteria > Alteromonadales > Psychromonadaceae > Psychromonas > Psychromonas sp. SR45-3. The sequence goes on along the minus strand of NZ_JACJDP010000052.1, from coordinate 8,923 downwards.
GTTCTTTTGCGTTAAACCCTTCAATCAAGCCATCGGCTGCATCGGAATAAGTTTTTGCATCCTTAGTCGCAACGTAAGCTTCAAGCACTCCTAGATTCTTTTTCATCAGATGTAACGTTGAAACTGTCTTATCTATATCGAGTAACCCTGTTTCATCAATTTCAATATCATTCGCGATTAAATTAAGCACATCAAAATAACGCTCCATTTTTTGTTCGACGGCTTTAGAAATTAAAAACGATTGATTATCGAGCTTAGCAATATAATTTTCCGTAGAAGATGATTTAAAATTATTAAAACCAACCCCCGATACCAATAATATTGAAGTTGCAAATAGCAACCCTATTAACAACAACATTTTAGCTTTTACAGTCATGCTTTTTCCCTGAAGAGTTTTACGAATGACTCTTCATATAATTATAATTTTATGGATTGAATAGTTTTTTAGATGTTTTGCAGATTAGAATAAACCAGTAAATACGCCTCCTACTAATAACACTAAAGCCATAAATAATTATTTATGGCTTTAGTGTTGAGATAATTGTTTAAGCCACTGTTTAGCTATTTATTTGCACAGCTACTTAAAGCCGCAACTCAAATAATGACAGGTTGCTTACTTATTATTTTTAATTTAAGTAATTGACTTATGCTTTTGAATTTAAATAGTTGAGTACAACTTCATGATGGTCTTTAGTTTTAAACTTGTTGAAGATATGCTCAAGGTTTCCCTGTTCGTCGATTAAAAATGATGTTCTCACTACCCCCATATTCTCTCTCCCCATAAACTTCTTCAACTGCCAAACACCATAGTCTTCACAGGTGCTATGATCTTCATCGCCAAGTAACGTAAAGTTTAACGCTTGTTTATTAATGAAGTTAGTTAATTTTTTCGGCGTATCAGGGCTAATACCTAATACCACAACATTTAAATCCGTTAGTTCATCTTTACTGTCTCTTAATGCACAAGCTTGTGTCGTACAGCCAGGAGTTGATGCTCTAGGATAAAAATAAACTAAGACTTTTTTACCAAGGTAATCACTTAAATTAACAATTGAATTATTCTGATCTGGTAATGAAAAATTTGGCGCGTTGCTACCGACTTCTAACATACAATTTTCCTTGTAAACTAATGATTAATTATGATTTTTTATTTATTTCTATGTATTTAAATAACAAACATTTTTGCCAGCACTAGCTTAGCGGCAAGTCATTCATATTCTTTAACTTTTATTTAATAATTGTTGATGATGACTCAAGTGATAAACCTTCTTCTATTTCAGCTTGCGTGTTCGGCCATGCATTTAAAACCGCTTTAACTAATGTGGCTAAAGGAATCGCAAAAAACACCCCCCAAAACCCCCATAACCCACCAAAAATAAGTACAGAGATAATGATCACAACAGGGTGTAAATTAACTGCCTCAGAGAATAAAATCGGTACAATTAAATTACCATCAAGTGCTTGAATAATGCCATAGGCTATCATCAAATAAGCAAATTCAGGAGAGATCCCCCATTGAAATAGAGCCACCACAGCAACAGGTACTGTAACCGCTGCCGCCCCAATATAAGGAATGAGCACCGAAAGCCCGACCAATAATGCTAACAAAGCGGAGTATCTTAGATCCATAATAAAAAAAGTAAAATAAGTCGCGACCCCAACAATCAAGATCTCGGTTATTTTACCGCGGATATAATTCATTATTTGACCATTCATTTCCGACCAGACTTGTGCGGCTAATTTACGATTTTTAGGCAAGAAACGAGTGCTACTTTTAATTAACTGGTTTTTATCCTTAAGCATAAATAGCATCATTAATGGTACTAATATGGCATAAACTAACAGTGCTGCAATATCTAACAAAGAGGCAAATGATTGGGACAGGAGAAAACCACCACGTTCTAATAAATAACTTTTTATAGTGCCAATAATATGCGTAATAGTGACCGGATCAATAGCCTCTGGATATTGCGTTGGCAACGTTAAAATATAAGCCTGCCCCTGATTTAACATGGTCGGCAAATCACGAATAAAGGCGGCACCTTGTTTGAATATAGTCGGTAATACCCCCAAAAAAGCAAACATAGCAACTGAGATAAATAACGCCATCACTATCAAGGTCGCTAATGTTCTGTTGATTTTAAAACGCATTAAATGAGTTACCGGCCAATCTAGTAAATAAGCCAATACGATCGCTACAAACAGAGGAGTCAGTATATTTCCAAAAAGATAGATAACGATAAAAGAAAACAGTAATAGAAGGAACAAAACACTTAAATTGGGGTCAGAGAAACGTGTTTTATACCATTGAAATAGTTGCATAAACATTCAATATTGATCCTTATATTAATTACAAGGTGTCCTTTTACAGAGTAATAGACACTGATGATGCGCTTTAAAAGTGACGTTAATCGCTGAATTTAAAACTAGCGACAAGTTATCTAACATGTGCAAGTACAATTAATCACTCAACGTGACTAATAATGTCGTTTGATCGCAGCTATAGCAATAGTTTTTTTTATCCAAATATAATTGAATATCATGCATTGCAGCTTGGCTAGAAAAAAGAATTTTAACGCCCGCTGAATGTTCAGTCTTAATTAAAGTTTGCTTTAATAAAACTAATGCTAATGGGCAACGTATATTACGTAAATCTAAACAATACATAGAAGTAACTTATAACGCTATAAAACATTAATTGTAGCATTTTGTTTATTTAAATAGTTGCCAATAAATAATCAGATAAAAACAAAATGAGGCTGCGTGCATAATAATGAGAGTCCTCTTTTTTAATCTATAAGGCACCTATTAATCGAGTTGGATGATATGATGGTATTAACATCTTTGATGTCAAAATGTTGTAATAGGCTAATTTAAATAACTTTTTAAATAAATAAAATAAACTGGAGTTAAGAATGCTTTACAAATTAAAACTATTTGCGGTGTATTTTTTTCTTTTATTCCTGTCTCCTAATAGCCTAGCCAGCAATGATCTCCCTGAAATAGGAACGGTCGGTTCAGGTGTGCTCACTATCGAAAAAGAAAAACAGTATGGTTGGGCTTTTAATATGATGGCAAACCAATCATTACCGATTATTGATGATCCAGTTTTAAATAATTATATTGCAACACTTGGTCAAAATATTGTGGCCAACGCAGATTCAGTAAAACTCCCTTTTAAGTTTTTTCTAGTCGAGGATGATGAAATTAACGCAGCCGCTTTTTTAGGCGGAAATGTAAAAATTAATACAGGCCTATTTCTATATGCAGCAACGGAAAGTGAACTCGCCAGCGTTATTGCGCATGAAGTCGCACATATTACACAACGCCATTTAGCACGAATGTTAGAGCAACAATCAATTAGTAATCCCGCTTCCATGGCAGCCATGGCAGGCTCAATTTTACTCGCTTTAGTCTCTCCCGCGGCTGGCATGGCAGCATTAACATCGACAATGGCTATCAACATGCAAAGTCAAATTAACTACACTCGTCAAAATGAGTTTGAAGCAGACCGAATCGGTATTCAAACCCTCGCTGCAGCCGGTTACGACCCCTATGGAATGGCTGATTTTTTTGGTAAATTGGCCGAAAAGTATAAATATGCAAGCCTACCTCCACAAATGCTATCAACTCACCCTTTACCTGAAGCTCGCTTGTCCGAAGCACGTTTACGTGCGAGCCAATTAAAAAAAGCAAATATCAACAACAGCTTAAATTACCAGCTAAGTAAGGCACGTATCTTTGTCCGGTATTATCGTTTGACTGCGCCGGCTTTAATTAACAAATACCAAGGTGAGCTACAAAACTACAAGTATCAACTTAAACAGGCTGCAGAATATGGTTTAGCACTGGCTTATTTTAAAAACAAAGATTATGACAAAGCACAGGAAATTAATCAGAAATTGTTAAATGATGATATTAATAATCTATTTTATATTGATTTAGCTGCAGATATTGCCTTGGCCACCAATAAAGAAAAAGACGCAATACAATTATTGATGTCATACGATAATAATTTGTCCGGTAATGAAGTTATTCTGCTCAATTTAGTCATTGCTTTGCAGCAAGATCAACAATATGTATTAGCTGAAAAAAAATTAGAGTTCTTTGTGCGTTCTCATCCTAAGCATGTTCTCGCTCATAAGATAGCCATTACTCTTTACAAAAAAATGCTAAATAAATCAAAAGAGCATGCAATGCGAGCAGAATATCTCGCGTTATTAGGCCGTTTTAGAGAGGCATCTCAGCAAATGGGTAGTGCATTAGCTTATGCGGATAACAAGTTGGATCAAGCACGTTTTAGTGCCAAAATTGAAGAGTTTAGACGTGATGATATTCGATTACAGGAACTACAGCAGTAGCAGCTCAACTTTATCAAATCTTAGATTCAAATAAGAAGAAGTGAAGTTAATTATTTATGATCACGAGTAGCGGCTCTGTTCGACCGCTACCAGATAACACTCAACGCAAAGAAAATACCTACCATTGTCGCACTCATAAAATTAGATAACGTACCGGCCAATATTGCCTTTACACCTAAACGCGCAATATCAGCACGACGGCTAGGTGCAATAACACCTAAGCCACCTAACAATATGGCCATTGATGATAAATTAGCAAAGCCACATAATGCAACGGTTAAAATAACCTGTGTATGTTCGCTGAGTATATCTCGCACATTAATAAATTCTATATAAGCAACAAACTCATTAACGACTAATTTTTGCCCCAATAAACTTCCTGCCTCTAGTGCTTCAAACCATGGGATCCCCAATATAATAGCGATTGGAGCAAACAAGTAACCTAAAATAGATTCCAGGGATAATGCTTGTATACCAACCACACCGCCAACAGCAGCCAAAATATCGTTAATTAATGCAATCAGTGCAATAAAAGCGATCAGCATCGCCCCGACATTGAGAGCAAGCTTAAGACCTGAAGCAGCACCACTTGCAGCAGCATCAATTACATTTACAGGTTGAGTAAGGTTATCTTTATCTTGTAACTCAACTTCATCAAAATCAATTTCAGGTTTTTGTGTTTCTGGCTCAAGTAGTTTTGCCATTAATAAACCACCAGGCGCAGCCATAAATGAAGCTGCAATAAGATAATCTAAACTCACTCCTAGCGATGCGTACCCGACCAATACAGATCCCGCTACAGATGCTAGTCCACCACACATAACAGCAAACAGTTCAGAGCGAGTCATATTTTTAATATAAGGTTTAACAACCAATGGGGCTTCCGTTTGCCCAACAAAAACATTAGCGGCAGCAGACATTGATTCACTGCGACTGGTGCCTAAGACCTTTTGCAAAAAACCACCGAAAATTTTAATAATTACTTGCATAATGCCGAGGTAATAAAGCACCGCCATCAGGGAGGCGAAGAAAATGATAATAGGCAAGACTCTAAAGGCAAAGACAAAACCGCCATCACCAAATATTTCAAACATTTTGCCCGATACTAAACCACCAAATAAAAAGCTAACTCCAGCATTAGCACTATCAATAACACCTTGAACCGCTGCCGACATCGCCTGTAAAAAACTAGCCCCCCATGGCGTGAAGATCACTAATGCTGGAATACATGCTTGTAATATGAATGCCCCACTGACTGTTCTAAAGTTGATAGCATGGCGATCACTTGAAAATATCACGGCAATCGCTATCAAACAAAATAGGCCAACAAATCCAAACAGTATTTCCATAAATTTATCCATTACTCTCTTACATGCGGCAGAAAAGTCATAAAAATCGATATAAAAAAACACACTCGAAAGTGTGCTAAGATTAAATTTAATATTCTACTAAGTACCATATTCAGTTCGTTTTGATGATCATCAAAATAACAATAAACAGCTTAGATTTTTAATGTAAATAATTATATAACAGTGCTGTTGATAGCTAAACAAATTACATCATCTATTTTTTAAATCTTGTCTGCTGTTAATAGTTTACTTGAGGGTTAACTGTTTAATGGGGAAGCGCTTAGAACATAATTGAGGCTATTTAACCTCAATTCGGAATAATTAGGGGCTGTTGATCTTTGCCGTTTAAATTTTGTTCACCACAAGGCATTTTGATCGAGGCGGACAAAGTGAAGCCTAGTCATTCTAAGCAAATTTTGTCCAACAAAGAGCATAACGCCTTGTGGTGAACCCGTAGGGCAACGTTTGCTGACTATTTCTACTGCGTTTTCGCTTATTTATGGGGAATAACCACACGTCATAAGCTCAGGCTTGTATAAAAAGCCAGCAACTCGTTGCAAAAATAAACTTGAAAGATCAACAGCCCCGAAAGTGAACATATTTATTATTTTAATAAAAGTATAGGAACATTAGTTATAACACTTTTTGAAAGTGAGCATTATTAGTGGGATCGACAGTAAACCCCATTTTAATTAAATAGTCCTGATGAACAGGATCTAAAACCGTCACATTTAAGGACTTAACGCCTTTTTCCTTTAAAAAATGGCGATGAGTTTTAAAATAATAAACGCCTAATTTATAATCTCGATAACGAGGTAACACATAGTCTAAATAGATATCAAAACACCCATCTTTTTTAACGGTTCCAATCAATAAACCAGCGATATTGTTGTCTCTCAATAAATAAAAAACCTGATTCGCTTGGCACAACTGTTGAATAGAACTTTGCATCGTTATTTGTTGTTCATTATGACGAATGAAGTGCCACAAAAACTCTGAGTCAATGTTGGTTGACACTATTTTAAACTGTTCTTTAGTGGAATAGATGCTATATAGAAAGTATAAGTTAATCGCAGCGATACCAAGATTCATCACCAAGGTAGGCCATGAGTCAATGAAGTAAGCAAAAGTAGCAAACAGTAAACAACCGATAAGATTTATAAAACGTAATTTAATAATCGAAGTCATGGTAAGAGAAATTAATACAACCAATGACGCAAAGTAACCAAACCATTCAACCCAATCCCTCATGATTGATTCAATCATAATTCTAACCTCCCTTTTTAAGCTTATATTTAAATATAAACCATTGATTTAAAGTGTGATTGAAGTACCTCCCCCCCTTTACCGATCAATATATTGATTCTAGATATTGGCAAATAGTCGAAATAATCACTTCATCACCTCAGCCCATCGTATCCTTTGTCTTTGGGCACTTTTTATCAGCTGCACACTCCTGTGTTAGCTAAAAATAGCAAATTAGCGACTCAATTTACTAAAACTGATAATAAGTAAAGGTTAGTGTAGAGACTGATTAAAAATATAATGCGATAAGAATCAAATAAGCTTGAGGAAATTGTCTGTTTTTTTATAATTCGAGATACTAAATGAGTAAAGAACCTTGCCAACTAGCGATTAGGTAAATAATTTTACAAATAACGCTGATTTAATCGCCCAATAAGAAAGCAAACACGTGTATTTATGTTGAGTCATTTACTGAAAAATAACAAATATTCAAACGTTAAATCAATTATCTATGCACGACTTCAGTTGCCAATTGACGTACAATCTTGAAAATAACCATCACTTAAAAATACACGAGTCATTCTACTTACGACTAATTTCACCAATATATGTTCGAGATATTTATGGATAACAATTTACTGCTTTTATTTATTCCTACTTTTTTTGCCGTTTCTATCACTCCAGGTATGTGCATGACACTCGCCATGACGTTAGGGATGACGATTGGTATTCGCCGTAGTTTATGGATGATGATGGGTGAATTAGTTGGTGTTGGTTTAGTCGCATTATTAGCACTGATTGGTGTCGCTACCTTATTATTAGCAAGACCAAACTTATTTTTAATCCTTAAGTATGCAGGCGGTGCGTATCTATTATATCTAGGTATTCAAATGTGGCGCTCGCGCGGTAAAATGGCGATCCCATCCACTCCCGTTGATAACCAGGCAATAAAACCAAGCGCACTAATAAGCCAAGGGTTCATTACAGCAATTGCGAATCCTAAAGGTTGGGCATTCATGATCTCTTTATTGCCTCCTTTTATTAATCCGGATAGTGCGTTATTACCACAAGCATCACAATTGATTGCCGTTATATTATGCTTTGAATTAATTTGTATGTTGCTTTATGCAACGGGTGGCAAAACATTACGTCATTTATTACAACAGCAAAGTAGTGTTAAGTTATTAAATCGTATTGCAGGCTCAATGATGATGTTTGTTGCATTATGGTTAGTTGTTAGCTAACTTTTAAACCTCTAATAGGTATTTAACCTCAATTCTGGTTAATGAAAGTGGAATTATATTTAAAATCATAAGACTATATTTTTTTGGCTATACAGTGCCGCTAGTTTTGCGTAGTTCAAGGCCTGGAGTTCAAGGCGAATTATTGAAGCAATAACTGGTTATTGAGAGATAATTTAACGAAGAAATCCGCGGAAATAACGGTGTTGTATCGCTTTGCTTATCCTGAACTGAGGTTATTTATACTAATCTAAGTAATTATCTCGTCATTTATGTTTGTTAAAATGAATCCTAGCTTCGTTGTTGATTTTGTAATGAGAATAACTAGTTACTTCAATCAACGCCTTGCTATCATCCTTTTTCCCTAACGCCTATATAAACCATTTATTTATCCAGATTGATATTATTTATGAATGGCTAATAGAGAAGACAAAGCATAAACGTCCATTGGTAAGTTTAATGTTTTGCTGCCAACGTTAATTTACAAATACGCTCCCTTTCTCATAAACCCTCCATTCTAAAAAATTTCAATTAAAAAAAGCAATCATAGAAAGTGTGGATAGCCATCGCTTTTTGCATGCTATTTAAGCCCAAAACAAGTAAATATTGATAAAGGTTGTTACCCTCTACTAATTCATACAAGCCATGTAGTGGAGCCTATAACATCCGTAAGTATTTTCGAGCAACATGACTACATAGCAAAATAACAAAATAACAAAATAACAAA
>NZ_JACJDP010000051.1:0-27071 GCF_014163575.1 Psychromonas sp. SR45-3 | reverse complement strand
GCAGGATCTATATAGGGGTGAAAATGCTTATGCTTGCTTATTTCAGTAAGCATTAAATGTTCCGCCATTTAAGCTTATATAAAATGTATAACGTTATATAAGATCCTGTAAAGAAATAGCAAAGGTCTTTGTGACCTTATTACATCTGTAAATCATGTCTGCGCTTGTACTTTATCCATATTTTGTATGATCATCTGTGAGTAGAGGGTTGGCAATTAAATAGAGCAGACAGAGACAGATAGATAATCAGTGAGCTAGCCAATACCTATGGCGGCAGTTTTTACCTTTATAGTTTAAGACAGCAACGAAGATCTTAGTGTGGTCTACATCGACTTCACTTCATAACAGAAATAAGAAAGCCCGCTAAATCTAATAGCGGGCTTTCTGTGTCTAAACATCTACATGTTAACAGCTAAATATGAAGCTATTTATTAACTAGATATAGGTTTAATTATAACCCTTCCAAGGAATCAATTTAGCTTCTAAGTAACGCATCAAGAGGTCAAAACAATAAGCAATAATACCAATCACAATGATCCCGGCAATCACCACATCAGTCACTAAAAACTCAGAGGCATTAAGTACCATAAAACCAATACCACGTTCTGCAGCAACCATTTCAGCGGCGACTAACGTTGTCCAACCAAAGCCTATTGCAATACGCATGCCTGTCATAATATCTGGCATTGCACCTCGAGCAATAACCTGTGTAATCACTTGCCAAGGTGTTGCCCCCATTGAGTAAGCCACTTGAATTTGCTCAATACGTACTGACGTCACACCAGCACGAGCACTTAATACAATCGGCGATAACATCGCGAGAAAAATCAACGTTACTTTACTTGATTCATCAATGCCTAACCAAATGATAATCAACGGTAGGTAAGCTAATGGAGGAAGTGGGCGGTAGAATTCAATTAAAGGATCAAAAATACCACGGAAAACACGGTTACAGCCAATGGTAATCCCCAATGGAATACCGATTAAACAGGCAAGTATAAAGGCACCAAAAATACGCACCAAACTTGCATTCAAATGTTCAACAAGTGTTGCCCCTGCAAAACCATCAACGGTAATATCAATTAAACGCTGCACCACATCGACAGGTGAAGGCAAAAAGATAGGTTTAATAAACCCACCTTCCGTTGCAATAGCCCATAAAGCAATAAAGAAAATAGTTGAACAAACACCAATTAAACGGCTATCTCCGGCACCAGGTGTGCCAAAATACTCGCCGCTTTGCACGGCACTTGGTGCAGTCATTTTTTTAATTTTAAGTTGTATTTTGTCTAAAAATGAAACGGAAGCTGCTGCACTGTCACGTTCTTCTTTAGTGTCTACCATTTGCGGCTCTTGAGCTATTTTGCTGTTTACTATTTTTTTCTTGGATTCACCTATCGAGCTGGAATCCATTTCTTTAGTCATACTGGTCATAATCGTTCCTTAGGCTACGGCCAATTCATCGCCATGAATAATGGCTAATACTTTTTCACGCATCGCTATAAATTCGGGGCTAGATTTAACTTGTCTTGCATCTCTGCAATCTAAGAATTGTTGATTAAAATTCAACTCGAATTGATGTGTGATACGGCCAGGGCGAGGAGACATCACTACTAATCGTGTTGCTAACAACAAGGCTTCATCAACACTATGAGTGATGAAAAACATCATCTTGTTGGTTTTACGCCACACGTCTAACAGCAACTCTTGTAATGATTCACGTGTTAATGCATCAAGAGCCCCCAGAGGCTCATCCAATAACAACATTTTGGGGTCATTAGTTAATGCGCGAGCAATCCCGACACGTTGCTGCATACCACCTGAAAGTTGATAAACCTTATGCTGATGGAAGTCTTCTAAACCGACCAGTTTTAGGTACTCTGCGGCACGTTCGCGTCGTACTTTTTTATCTACTCCCTGCAGTTTTAAGCCAAATTCAGTATTTTCAATCACATTTAACCAAGGTAATAATGCGTGTTTTTGAAACACTACTCCACGGTCGGCATCTGGCCCAGTGACTTCATCACCAATATCTTTGCCACATAACACTCTTGGATAACCTTTTACTTTACTGTTACCTAAGGTTAGATACCCTTTACTTGGAGAAATAAATCCAGCAATGAGGTTTAGCAACGTTGTTTTACCACAACCTGATGCTCCTAAAGCAACCACTAAGTCACCTTGCTCCATAGTCAGATTTACATCTGATAAAGCAGTCACAGACTCACCGCCCTCTGAGCCGGGATAGACTACTGAGACTTCACAAACTTTCAATGTGTTCATTACAACGCTCCTAAATAAATAATTTTAACGTAATTGATGAGTTATAGTTTTGATGCTGCAATTGCGTATTCAGGGTTAACAAAGACACTATAATCAGGCATTAAATCGTTAATTTTATTTTCTTTTTTCAAGAATTCTGAAGTAGATTTTAGGGATTTAGCAGCACCACCATCGGCACCACAGCCCAACCAACTACATGATAATTGTTGTGTGAAAGTAGGGAATTCATAAAGTGCTAATACATTTGCAACTTGGTTAACATCACCGCCAGATATTTTTGCGATAGATTTGGCGATCGGATGTGATGCATCAAAAGTCTCTTTGCTGCTACGGTATTGTTGGTCAAGGTCACCGGCTATCTTCAGAATTTTAGCCATAAATTCTGCATTTTCTTTACCGAATTCTTTATCAACCACTAAACCATCAAAGGTAGGTTTGCCCCATGAACTTAGGGTTTTCGACGTGATCAGTACATGCCCATCTTTTTTAATCTTGCCTAACACCGGATCCCAGACAAACGCGCCATCAATATCACCACGTTGCCATGCTGCATTAATCGTATTAGGTTGCATATTAGTGAGTTTTACGTCTTTATCAGATAGTCCAAATTGCTCTAAAGCAAACAGTGCATGAAAGTGTGTTGTTGATACAAACGGGACAGCAATACGCTTACCTTTTAAATCAGAGGGTGCAGTAATACCACTATCGTTACGCACCACTAATGCTTCTGCATCCGCTATGTTTTCTAAAATCCAAACTAATTCAATGTTGATACCACGACTTACTGCGGCAGCAATTGGGCTAGAGCCTGCAGAAGCAATATCAATTGAACCAGAAGCCATTGCGGTGATCACTTTTGCACCCGAGTCAAAACGTCTCCATTTCACGTTATAACCCGTTTCTTTCTCAATTAACTTCTCGTTAATCGCATGTTTCCAAGGGTTATTCATGCCCATATAACCAATCGTGACGTCTTTTGCACTCACTGTTGATGCAAAAAATAGCGCGGCCATAGCTGTCATTAACTTTATTGATTTACACTTTCTCATCTTAAAATTCCTTATTTAACTGATGCTGTTGATGTGACGTTGGTTTCGTTATTTAAACTACGCGGTGCAAAAAATAAGATACAGAGCCAGTTTTTGAAATTCGTGGTCCACGATTATTCACTTGATTATCTGGTTCTGTTTTTACGCTCTTTTTCAGCTCTCATACTCACGCGCTTTTTCAGCACCTTTTGAATAGCCTCTTTACAAAAAAATTGGCTCAAAAATTGCGTTTATACATAGAAAGCAAACAGATAAATTGCTAAACGCATACAAACCTATAAACAAAATTCGCTCCAACTTTTAAGCAGGTGCCATATGGTTGATTTTTTAATGAATATTGAGCTGCATCAAAACAGCACTTATCAACAACAGATCCGTGAAAAATTAGTCGAGCTAATCGAGCAAGACGCCTTTGGTGACAAGGCATTACCCTCTGGCAGAAAAATGGCGCAGTTATTAAAAGTATCTAGAAATACAGTAGTACTGGTGTATGAAAGTTTAGTGGATGAAGGGTTCCTGATTGCACGTAAACGCAGTGGATTCTTCGTGCACCCTGACTTACTTATGGTGCAGCGACTCCCCAATACGGTGCAACAAACTACAATCTCAGACTCAAAAAATCGTAATCAACCCAATTGGTCCAAACGTTTACAAAAACAACCTAGTCAGTTATCAACTCTTAATAAAGATGAAAACTGGCTGAAATACCCTTACCCTTTTATTTATGGTCATATCGACGTTAATGAATTTCCACTTTATCAATGGCGCGAATGTTCACGAATTGCAGAGAGTAAAGGTAAGTTACATGAGTGGGTTGAAGGCTATATCGATATGGATGACCCACAGCTAGTGTCGCAGATCCGCCAACAAATTTTATCAAAACGAGGGATCAGCGCAAAAACCGATGAAATATTGATCACCTTAGGTACTCAAAATTCTCTGTTTTTATTAACCAGTTTATTAGCCGATCAGTCCGTCACTTTTGGTGTAGAAAACCCAGGGTATGCAAATTTACGACATGTTATTTCATTATGTGACAGCCCAGTTAAAGCCTTGGATGTTGATGATCAAGGTTTACAAGTCGGCGAGCAACTTAGCCATTGTGACTATGTCTGCGTAACACCAAGCCATCAATATCCCACCACTGTCACCATGACCATTGAGCGTCGTAAAGCCTTGTTGGAACAAGCTTCTAAAGATGATTTTATTGTGATTGAAGATGATTATGAAAGTGAAGTTAACTTTATAGAAAAACCTTTACCGGCTTTAAAAAGTTTCGATCAAGATGGTCGCGTTATATATACTGGTAGTTTATCTAAGTCACTGAGTCCGGGTATACGCATTGGTTATATGGTGGCGGATAGTTCATTAATTACTGAGTTACGCAAGTTACGTACTTTGCATTACCGTCACCCACCATCAAACAACCAACGTATTACCGCGTTATTTATCAGCCAAGGTTATTATGACAGCCATGTGCGACGTATGCGCCGTACCTATGAACAAAAGTGGTTACAGATGCAACAAGGTATTGAACAGCATTTATTAAATTGTGAAATATACTCCACACCCGGTAGCTTCTGCTTCTGGATAGCGCTTCCCACCAGCATAACTAGCCACAAATTACGCGAAGCAGCTGCACTACAAGGTATTTTAATTGAATCAGGCGATACTTTATTTATGCAGCAAGACGCTCCAAAAAACTATATAAGGCTCGGGTTTTCCGCCATCAATATTGACAAAATATCACAAGGGTTAGCAATACTTGGTGGCCTGATCGCACAATTAGAACGTAAAGCACTTAACCATAAAACCGCTGATATCTGTTGTAGCTGATAGTTGGTAAAATTGTTGAAAGCAAATGCTTAAAACAAAGACAAAGCTTAAATCGCACATAATCAGTGATATAAAAGCTTAAGCTAGCCTCAATAATTGTAAAAAGCGCCCTCTTATACGCGACTCATCGCGCCAACCAACCGCCATCAACGGCAATTGTATAGCCATGAATATAGTTTGCGGCCTCGGAAGCTAAAAAGACACAGGGTCCAGCAACATCTTCAGGTGTTCCCCAACGCTCAGCAGGAATACGCTCAAGGATCGCAGCATTACGTGCTTTATCAGCTCTCAATGCCGTCGTATTATTAGTTGCCATATACCCAGGCGCGATGGCATTAACATTAATTGAAAATTTGGCCCACTCATTAGCCATCGCTTTGGTGATCCCCATTAATGCACTCTTTGATGCAGTATAAGAGGGAACACGTATCCCTCCCTGGAAAGAAAGCATCGAAGCAATATTAATGATCTTTCCTCCTTGCTTCTGCGCAATAAACTGTTTGGCAACGGCTTGAGACATAAAAAATGCAGTCTTAGTATTAACATTCATTACGTCATCCCAGTTTTCTTCTGAGAAATCGAGCGCATCTTCACGACGAATAATGCCAGCATTATTCACCAAGATATCAATTTTATTAAAGCGTTGTAGTGTTTCTTTAATGATATTTTCAATACCATCTTGTTTAATTAGATCAGCACGCAGGTCAAGAAATTCGTAACCAGCTGCTTCCATTTTTTCCATAGTCTGCACTGGAGCCGAGCGATTCACGCCAACGACTTTACAACCCGCTTGTGCCAACCCTAATGCAATAGCCTGCCCTAACCCAGTATTACAACCAGTCACAATCGCCACTTTATTTTGTAAACTAAATGATTCCAAAATCATAATATCTTCCTTAATTACTTTCACCTGAACAAAGAAATAACGCTAAACAGCCACACTTCAATATACACAAAAAAAAAACAATCAACAAATATTATTGAAACGTCGTTTTATAATTAACATTAAATAATAAGTAACTTGCTTTCTAATAGAAAACATTACTGTTTTTAAATTTTTAAAAAGGACTTTTAAAAATACTGCACTACACTATCCCACACTATATAATGCATACAAATAGTGCTTAATAAGGATAAAAAATGGATAAACCAACTCAGCCTGAATCAGTCTCATCGGTATTAAAGGTATTTAGTATTTTAAAAGCCCTAGGTGAACAAAAAAATATCGGTGTATCCGAGCTATCACAACGCTTAATGATGTCTAAAGCAACCACCTACCGATTTTTGCAAACCATGAAAACACTCGGTTATGTAGCGCAAGAAGAGGAAGCGGATCGATACGCTTTAACGCTAAAACTGTTTGAATTAGGTGCGAAGTCGCTAGAGTATGTAGATTTAATTGGCTTAGCAGATAAAGAGATGCGATTCATTTCAGAACAAACGAATGAAGCATTACACTTAGGCGCATTAGATGATGATTCTATTATTTATATTCATAAAATTGATTCTAATTACAGCTTAAGAATGCAATCAAGAATCGGGCGCCGTAACCCTCTGTATAGTACCGCTATTGGTAAAGTATTATTGGCTGAACGTGAACAGGCATTCATTCGAGATACCTTATCTCGCGTTACATTTATTAAACACACTGAAAAGACATTAGAGAATACGGAGCAACTCATTGCAGAGTTAAGCTTGGTTAAAGAACAGCACTATGCACAAGATAACCAGGAGCAAGAACCGGGATTAAGATGCATTGCCGCACCAATATATGACAGGTTTGGTACAGTAATCGCAGGCATTTCAATTTCACTACCTACGATACGTTTTGATGAAAGTCGCCTTAGTTATTATGTTGGCCTATTGCATCAAGCAGGTAAAAATGTGTCATCTCAATTAGGCTTTCAAGATTACCCAAGTCTATGAAAAAATCCTTAAAAGCCGTCTTAATTTCAGCCTTCATCTATCCGGGAGTAGGACATTTTTTATTTAAGCAGTATGTAACTGGCACCATTATTATGGTGGGTTTTACTGTACCGTTATGGTTACTGATAACAGAAATGTTTACTAAAACAGAGCAAGTAATAATAAACATTCAACGGGGAGATATCCCCTTAACTATCGACGCGATCAGCGACGCTATTTTAATGAGCTCCGGTGCAAGCATGCAAACTCTTAATATGTACTCTTATGCGCTGCTTACTTTTTGGATTATCGGTATAGTGGATATATATAGAGTTTCTTCAAAGAGGTAGGCCATTAAGACGCTTAGCTACTTCTTAACCAATAAAATATCACAAGGTAACTTAGTTAATAGCGCGGTTGTCGTACTACCGATCCAGAGTTGCTCTAGTTTATTTCTGGTTACCATTCCCATCACCAAAATATTACTATTATTTTTGGCGATATATGCACTTAATGCGACCTCAGGAACACCTTCCAATAAAATGCATTTACCAGAAGAAACGCGATATTTCTTAGCAAAATCTGCTAACCCATCTCGGTGCATAGCTAATATTTTATGCTTGTATTTCACTAATACTGAGGTCACATAATAGCAATGTGCAACAACCCAGCCTGCTTTTAATAGGCGCGACCAACTCTCAGTTAATGCAATAATATTTTCGTCAATAGTACCTGACCTAGCATGCTCATGTAATGGATCAACAGCAGCCACCAATTTAATAGGGTCACTCCAAGCTTTATGGTTGAGCAATAATACAGGGCAATCGATATCTGTTAATTTTTGAAAGATTGAATGCCGTTTCTCAACCACATTATCTTCAATCACAACGAGGCTATTGGCATTGTTTTTAATGTCAGTACTAAGAACTTTAAGATAATCGGCAGATTGATTAATCACTATCTCTACATTAATGGCATTCATATCAAAAAATTTAATTAACTGTGCTTTTTTAAACTCTATTTTTGCCATCAGTTCATCGAGTAAAGTGTCTTTTTCAGTGAATAGATGCCAATAACCACGTCCCTTTAATTGCGTACTTGCATCAATGATTATTTTCAGTGTTTTTTGATGCGGCGGAATAAGATGAACCAGCTTATCTAATGAAGTCGTTTGGTAATAAAAGCGACTATCAATAAACCAAATAAATTGTTCTGTAATCATATATAAATTCACATTAATAGAGAGTTGATCGAGTATATACCTGTTATCAATCAAGATGCAAAAATCAACAAGCTGTGAGATAAATAGATTCTAAATAAAGATGACTTGAGTATTACAATGGCACATTAACAGAATACAAAACTACACAATAAAGGTTAAAGCAATATCGCCAAAGCCCCAAGTCAATGTGCCTAAAATAAGTAAAATACCTTCACTGATCCCCGCATTAAATTTAATAGAATGCATCGACTCTTTGATCAAAACGAGATACTTTTCCTCTATATCATCTAGCTCTTCTTGCACATAGTCAGGAGTTGCTTTTAATAATCTTAATTTACGTTTTTTTTGCAATATCTCGAGGCGTTTTCGTATCGATAGTCGGCTTATTAATACCCTTTCTTCGATAATGCCAGAAAAACCAGAAATAATACCTAGTACCACGACGACACTTCCTGAACGCGAAAACCATTCTGTATCAAGTAACTGGATCAAGGAAAAGTAATAGCCTAACCCCAATATGAGTACAGTTAAAACAAATAAAACAACGTGATGACGTCTCGAAATGGGCAATGTAGTCAACAAACCTAGAGCCACCGTTTTTTCTTAAATAAAATAACTAAACTCAATGAAATAAAGCTCATAAAACCGAGTAAATAATAGTAGCCGTGGGTTATTTTTAACTCTGGAATATAGTCAAAATTCATACCATATAATCCCGCTAAAAAGCCTAATGGAATAAAAATAGCGGTGATCACGGTTAATACTCGCATGGTGGCATTTAGCTGGTGAGAAGTAACCGATAAATAACCATTGATCAGATCACTACAAATATCATAATGCATTTGCGACAAACTCAATAATCGCTCGATACGCTCGTGTACATCGGTTACCGTATGTAGTTCAGCTTGATTGATGATAGGCGTTTCATCTGTCACTAATATTTTCAGCTCACTGCCGATATTACTATGATAATTAAACGTCCGTTTAAGCTTAGTCAAACGAGATCGGTACAGGGTAATTTCCTGCATCATTTTATCATCACCTCCCATCTGAAACTTATCTTCCAAAGACTCTAGTTTTTCTTCAAATTCAAATAGTTTTTGAAGGTAGATACCACAGCTATAATGAAAAATTCTGAGCGCTAAAGTGATCGGGCTTTTTGATAGGTACTTTTCCCCTTCAATACTAAATAGTTTATCAATAGAGATAGATTTTTTAGCATGTGAAGTGATCACAATGTTGGTGCCCACAAACATGCCAATTTGTAAGTGTTCAAAAACTAAATCATCACCAGGATGAAAAATACCGCGATAAAGCATAAATATATAATTATCAAATAATTCAATTTTTGGTGGATGGCGATCACGTTGTACGTCTTTAATGGCTAGAGAATGGCATCCTAACTGCTTCATGAATAAGCGCTCTTTCTCTTGATCATGTGAGTCAAAATCAATCCATAAAGAATCATTTGGATTCTGCTTCCAAATATCGACTAAGGATTCATCTCCATAAATGAATGATTTATCTTCTTTTAACAACATGCACCTGATCATAAGTATTCTCTTTTTATGATTTAAACGATTTTTAATCTTGTTTGTAGCTCTCTTTATATAGTGAGCTAGGTTGCGCTTCGTGTCATCTTTTTATTGTTTATCAATAATAAATTCCTTTGTTTAGGTAAAGGTTATAAACTTTATTTCAACTTTATAAACTTATGCGGTGGAATATGTCCTTAGAAATTATCACCTGGGTTGCCATTGCATTATGCATCTCACAATCAGCTATTTTTTCAGGGTTGAATATTGCCTTATTTTCATTAAGCCGATTACAGCTCGAAGTTGAATCGACTAAAGGCAATAAAGAAGCCCAAAAAGTATTAAGGCTACGTAATGACTCGAACTTTTTATTAACCACGATCCTGTGGGGCAATGTAGGAATCAATGTGTTATTAACCTTATTATCTGATTCAGCCCTAGCCGGGATCAGTGCTTTTCTATTTTCAACTATCGCTATCACCATCATTGGCGAGATCACACCACAGGCTTATTTCTCAAGAAATGCACTGAAAATGGGTGCTTTATTAGCACCGGTGATCAAATTTTATCAGCTTTTATTTTATCCCGTAGCTAAACCTACGGCATTGATTTTAGACGCTTGGTTGGGTAAAGAAGGTATCACCTATTTGGCGGAGAGTGAGTTAAGTAGCATTATTCGTAAACATATTGAAGCAGAAGAAACTGACATTAACCATGTAGAAGGTATCGGCGCGTTAAACTTTTTTAAATTAGATAAAATTTCAGTTATCGAAGAAGGTGAAGTGATCGATCCTGACTCTATTATTGCCTTGCCTACCAAGTTAGATTTACCGATTATTCCTGAGATTACATCCGCACCGAATAATGAATTTTTAAGATTAATGAATAAATCAGGTCATCGCTGGATAGTATTAACTAACCCACAGGGAGATCCTTTGGTGGTAGTCGATTCAGATAGTTTCTTACGTGATGTGTTTTTTGAAACAGAAAATTTTGACCCGTATAAACATTGCCATCGCCCAACCATCATTAACGATGAGTCAACCATGTTAAACGATGCCATTATTAAAATGAAAATGAGCGAGTCCGTGGATAAATCTTTTGATGGCGCGATCGAACGAGACGTGTTGCTTATTTGGGGTGAAAACAAGCGCATTATTACTGGCGCAGATATATTTGGTTTGTTGTTAAAAGGCATACAACCGCCCGAGTTACACATTAAAACACCGACTTCAATCAACAGTTAAATCAAGAATAAGGGCAAGTTAGCAATAGCATCAACTGATAGATAGCTATCAACTTATAGATAACCAGCACTTGTCTACTAAAAAATAGATAAAATATACCGCATAACTATGTCCATATTTAAAGTCGCTTAAAGGAACTTTTATGAACTTAACACAAATCAACGAACTCTTATCGTACAAGCTCCTGACCGTCGCCGATCATGCTATTACCCTAGGCAGTATATTACTGATCCCCACCTTATTAATTACAGGGATAATATTCACTCGCTGGATAGCAAAATTGATCACCAAACGTTTAGTATCAAAGAAAACAGATCCTAATATTATCCATTTGCTACTACGCATGTTCTATGTCATTGCGATGGCGATATTACTAATAACAACACTAGATTTGATTAACGTACCGATCACCGCTTTTGCCTTTTTATCCGGTGCAATTGCCATTGGTTTTGGTTTTGGTGCACAAAACATTATCAATAACTTCATCAGTGGCTGGATATTAATGTGGGAACGCCCAATACGTATTGGTGATTTTTTGGAGGTTGAAGAAGCAAAAGGCGTTGTTGAGGAGATCAATACTCGTTCTACACGAATACGTCGAGTAGATGGCGTGCACTTGCTTATCCCTAATAGTAAATTATTGGAGAATACCGTTATTAACTGGACCTTAATTGACACCTTGGTTAGAACATCCGTTACCGTAGGTGTCGCTTATGGGTCACCAGCAAGAAAAGTGGCAGAGCTGATCATGCAAGCCACTAAGGAACAACAGAAAATCGTAATGACACCCGCGCCTGTTGTTACTTTTGAAGACTTCGGAGATAACGCCCTCATGTTTGAAGTTACGTTTTGGTTAGATTCAAGCGCAGAAGGCGGCTTAAGAGTGATGCGCAGCAATATTCGTTTTCGACTAGAAGAGCTGTTTGAAGAACATAATATCGTTGTTGCTTATCCACAAAGAGACCTACATATTGATGGCTCATTAACTCTTAATAGGCAACAAGTATCGACAAAAAAGACATGAAGCACCGATAAATAAAGACCTAACAATTATTCTAAGATCCTTGATCTTTATTATAGTGAACCGATTTAGTGGTCTGTAACTAGTAACAAACTTATCAAAAAACGGCTAGGTATTAAACGTTTAACCACCACTAACGAGTAAGTAGTGGTAGTAATAAAATAGGTTGTTGTTAAACTTCAGCAAATAAAAAATACACCCGATTTAAGCGAGCACCCGTAATTATGTTTGAAAAACTCTTTTCAATTGATTTAACAAGCAGTCCTTTTTTTCAAGCACTAATCAATAGCAATAGTGTATTAACTATTCTACTTATTCTCGTATTAATGGGCAGTAAAGTTTATATCTTAAAATTACTGCAGCAAAAAGGAAAATCTAATAAACGCTTAAAAATGAATATTGTAAATAATGCGATTACGATATTTATTTTTATTGGCATCTTTAATATTTGGGCAGCTGAATTTCATGAATTTGCTATTTCAATTGCCGCTTTTGTGGTTGCGATTGTGATTGCAACGAGAGAGTTTATTCAATGCTTTATTGGCTTTTTATATATTGTATCAAGCCGACCTTTTCGTATCGGAGACTGGATACAAGTAGGCGATAGTTATGGTGAAGTGCATTCCATTGATTGGGCTAAATTAACCTTATTAGAAGTCAATATTGATGCCTATGAGTACACCGGAAAAACCTTGTATGTACCTAATAGCAAATTAATTACATCATCCATTAAAAACTTAAACTTTCTAAAACGCTATGCCATGCATCACTTTACAATCACACGTGATGGCAGTGTTAATCCCTTTATTTTTTTAGAAGAGTTATATGAAAAAGCACATAGTTACTGCTCAGATTTTAACGATGTAGCAATACGCTACAACCAATTAATTGAAAATCGTTTAGATGTTCACATCGCAGGCCCTGAGCCGCATATACAGGTAGCCACGTCAGACATTGGAGATACCCAACTATTATTTACTATTTTCTGTCCCACTGACCGTGCGCTAGAAATCGAACAAAGCTTGACCGCTGACTTTATGAAATTATGGTTTGAGCAACAACAATTAATGCAAAATAAGAAATAAACCCGTTTTTGTAGCGGCATAAAATTCATCGCACCAATAAAAAAGGAGGGTTTATGGTAGTAGAACTATTACCCGATTACATTGAAAAAATTAATAATAGCTTTGAATCAGAGCAGGATATTAGCGAATTAGTTGCAGAAATTGAGCAACAGCTTTCCGATGAACAAATTGCAGTTTTATTAGAGTCATTTCCGGTTAAGCTAAGGATCAGCTTATGGAAAACGTTAACTGACGAAACACAGCAAAATGTGTTTATCGTGATGAAACATGAATCGAGGGAGTTACTACTTGGTACTCTGGAAGATGAAGACTGCTTTCCTCTATTAACAAAGTTGGATGCGGTAGATCTTTTAGAGTTATCTGAAAGTCTAAATGACCGTTTTGTTGATTATGCTGTGACTAACATGACAGCAAAGCAACGCAGCTTATATAAAAAGTCCTGTGATTACTCACTCGATGAAGTGGGTCATTGGCAAAACTTTACTGAGATTCAAATACCACAGCAGTTGAAGCTATCAACGGTAAAAAAAGTATGCAGTAAAAATTTACCAGCTTTTACTGATGTTATTTATATTGTGGATGAGAACGCGGCATTAATTGGTGAGATTGCGTTAAATGCAGTCTTTAAAGCCAATACCGATGAAGAGTTTCACGCTTTAATTAATACCGATGTAGAATTTGTTAGTAGTAATGATGACATCGCTGATGCTTCTGAGATGTTGATTGACTCAGATAAGTCTGCATTACCAGTCATTGATGAGAACCGGTGCTTAACTGGACGCTTAGATTTACCAACCGCGTATCGTTATAAAGAACAAATTATCGAAGCGCAATTAATTCAATCTGCCGGTTTAGTGGAAGAGGAAGATTTATTCGGTAATGTATGGCAAAGCTCCAAAAACCGGGCGGTATGGTTAGGTATTAACTTAGTAACGGCTTTCTTAGCCTCTTGGTTTATTGGTTTATTTGAAGCCACCATTCAACAAGTGGTTGCCTTGGCAGTATTAATGCCAGTAGTTGCTTCAATGGGGGGGATCTCAGGTAGCCAAACCATTACCTTGATCATACGTGGTTTAGCACTTGGACAAATTAACGATGCCAACAAAAAAGATATTATCACTAAAGAACTTAAAGTGGGTGCTATTAACGGAGTGTTATGGGCGATTGTGATTGGTGCGATCACCTTTGTTTGGTTTGATAACCCACTGCTCTCACTGACTATCTTTATTTCTATCTTAGGTAATATTTTAATCGCCTCTTTATCGGGCGTTTGGGTCCCTTGGATTTTAAGTAAATTTAATATCGACCCTGCTTTATCAGGCTCCGTGGTATTAACCACTGTGACCGATATTTTTGGGTTTATTGTGTTCTTAGGGCTTGGCAGTTTGTTACTACTATAGCTAAAGCCTAAGCATCTCTTTTAACCGAGACCTTAACCAGTGACAGCGGTTAGTGTCTCGGATTTTTATCCCGCTCATCATCAAAACCTTAAGCAGACTGTTTATGACCAAACTGTTTATTAGCAAACTGTTTATTACCAGGCTATTTATTACCAGGCTCTTACGTCAATCTTCTCACGGTATGCGCAACGCATAAATAAAATCAATCACCTTAATTGCAGGCTTACTTTCTGATATTAGGAAATAATTTTAAGGCTTGTTCAATCATCTCTCTTTTTTGATTATTAGCTAAATAATTAGCATAAATATCACGGCTGAAGACAGGTGCATTTTCCACTAAAAAGAGTTGGTTATCAGATAAATACTTAAAGGTTATTTGACGAGGTAAATAAGCAGCACCACCCACTTCTAAAATAAAATTCAATGCAATCTTAGGTTGACTCATAAAGTGCTTTGCTTCTGGAGCATCTTGAAATTCGCGTAAGTATTGGGCAGTGATAGACTCGCCATAATCCACCATAATAAAATCATTCAGGGGCGTTGAGTTACGAGCATGTTCAGGATCTGTTGTCACTAAGTGTAAGGGGACAGTGGCCACTTTTTCAGAAATAATTTCTCCCACAAAAGTCGGCTCAAATAGGAAACCGATATCGATAATACGATTTAATAAACTTTTGCGTAATTCCGGCGCACTATAGGTGCTGGTTAACAAGCTAACATCTTCAATATTAAGATGGATTTTTTGCAGCCAATTTTGCAAAACTATATCCCATATTGTACTTTTTGCGCCGACCACTAACTGCATTGAGTGTTGTGCGGTGATCCCTACATCTTGCTTAGTTTTTTGCCACATAAAAATTAACTCGTTGGCATGTTTAATTAAACGATGCCCTTCCGGCGTTAATTTTAAATGCTTTTTGCTACGGTCAAAAAGCAAAACCCCCAAGTCATCTTCCAATAATTTAATACGAGCACTCACTGCCGATTGAGTAATAAACAAGTTTTCTGATGCAATACGAAAATGTAAAGAGCGACTGACTTCTAGAAATGTTTTTAATAACTCTATTTTCATACACTTACCCACTAATCAAAATTTTTAATCAAAGACCCGAAAACAATTAATTTTATTATATAGCGTTTTGTTTATACACTCTACGAACTTAATCTGAGTCCGAATTTAAAGCCACTTTTTAACAGTGAATTTGTTGGTTTGCATATGTAACCCAACCTTGTTTAAACAATTCTAATACTCAGTATCAACATGCTAACCATCTAATGCATTAATGGCATTAAATACAGGAATAACACTTATGAAAATTGCAATTTTATCTAGAAACCCAAAATTATATTCTACTCGTCGCTTAAAAGAAGCTGGCGAAGCGCAAGGCCATGAAGTGGATATTATCGATACATTACATTGTTATATGGATATCACCAGTAGCCGCCCTACTGTTCGTTATCACGGTAAAGAACTACCTCATTATGATGCGATTATTCCGCGTATTGGTGCTTCTGTTACATTTTACGGTACTGCTGTTGCACGCCAATTCGAAATGATGGGCACCTATAATGTCAATGAATCAGTAGCAATAAGTCGCTCACGTGACAAATTACGTTCAATGCAATTATTGTCTAGAAAAGGCATTGGTATGCCACGTACTGGTTTTGCTAACAAACCAGATAACATCAAAGATTTAATTAAAAATGTAGGTGGCGCTCCGGTTGTTATTAAATTGCTTGAAGGTACGCAAGGCATTGGCGTGGTACTAGCTGATACCGCTAAAGCAGCAGAAAGCATTATCGAAGCATTCATGGGTCTTCAAGCTAATATTTTGGTACAAGAGTTCATCAAAGAAGCTGGTGGTGCTGATATTCGTTGTTTAGTCATTGGCGGTAAAGTGGTTGCAGCAATGAAGCGCCAAGGTGCAGAAGGCGAGTTCCGCTCTAACTTACACCGTGGTGGTTCTGCTGTCGTGGTAAAACTAACCAAAGAAGAGCGTGAGACAGCGATTAATGCGGCAAAAATCATGGGCTTAAATTTCTGTGGTGTTGATTTATTACGCTCAGAAAGTGGCCCAATGGTAATGGAAGTAAACTCATCACCAGGCTTAGAAGGTATTGAGAAAGCGACTGGGAAAAACATCGCTGGCATGGTCTTCGATTTTATTGAAAAGAAACCAAAAGCGGTGACCAATAAAACGCGTGGTAAAGGATAGAGCATGAAAAAATTACGCATAGGCGATTTTGATATTTTACCAGGTACACAATGTAAAATTGAACTGCCGGTAGCGAAACTTTATACCGATGCAGATGTTTCATTACCTGTACAAATTATTCGTGGCGCAAAAGATGGTCCAACTATTTTTATTAGTGCTGCTGTACATGGCGATGAGTTAAATGGCATTGAAATCATTAGGCGCTTAATTAACAAACCTAATTTTAAAATTATTCGCGGTACCGTGATCGCGGTACCTATGGTTAATGTTTATGGTGTAGTAAATCAAAGTCGCTATATGCCGGATAGACGTGATTTAAATCGATGCTTCCCAGGGTCGTCAAAGGGATCCTTAGCTGCACGTGTAGCGCATATTTTTTTAACACAGATTGTAAAACATTGTGACTATGGCATTGATTTGCATACGGGAGCGATTCATCGTTCCAACTTACCGCAAATCCGTGGTGATATGACCGACCCAGAGACCAAAGAATTAGCACAAGTTTTTGCTGTGCCAGTTATTTTACACTCTAATGTGCTGGATGGTTCTTTACGCGAGTCTGCCGTCGAAAATGGTACCAAAGTACTATTGTATGAAGCAGGCGAAGCATTACGTTTTGATGACTTCTCTATTCATGCTGGTATCAAAGGGATAGAGAATGTATTACGCCACCTTAAGATGATGCGTAAAACAACCTCTAAGCGTAAATTAAATGAACCCTATATTGCTAATAGCAGTGGTTGGTTACGCGCTAACGCCAGTGGCGTTGTAAAGCACTTAGTAGAACTTGGAGACCGAGTAACTGCAGGCGATAAACTCGCAGAGATTGGTAGCCCTTATGGTGAGATTTTAGGTGTTGTTAAAGCCATTCGCTCTGGTATTTTGATCGGCCAACAAAATATACCGTTGGTACAAGAAGGTGAAGCAATGTTCCATATTGCATATTTTAAAGAAGATGATGAAGCGGTGCAGGAACACATTGAGTCAGTACAAGATTTTCTGCGTCCTGAAGATGATATGAATACCCATAGTGCAGTAAGAGCGTAATAAGAGGTCGATAACATGGTATCAAAAGAAAAAACAATTATTGGTCGTTTAGAGTCAATTGCATTACCTGAATTAGGCATTGATGATATGCAGGTACGGGTCGATACTGGCGCGAAAACATCGTCACTGCATGTAGATAATATTGTTAAATATATGCAAAACGGTAAACCTTGGGTGAAATTTGATATTCACCCAGATATTCATAACGTAGAGAAATTAATTTCATGTAAAGCAGTGATCAGTGATATTCGTAAAATAAAATCATCAAATGGCACTGCAGAACAACGTTATGTTATCGAGACGCCAATGACATTAGGCAAAGAAACTTGGCCAATAGAAATTACCTTAACAGATCGTACTGATATGAACTATCTAATGCTTTTTGGGCGTGAAGCAATTGGTAAACGCTTATTAGTTGACCCTTCTAAGGTGTTCTTAGCTACAACAAAAAGCTAATTTCAATATTAAATTAAGTGGGTTTTGTGTCAATATTTGATGCAAAGCCTCCTTCCCTCACTAGCGCTTACTGAAAATGCAAAACTGGTCCTGTTAAACAAGCTTGATTACGGATAATCTATTTAAGCTCGGGACAATAGAAACATCTCCTCCATCTCAACTAGCAGTTAGGCTTTCAGCTCATCCCGCAGCTAGCTTCATTAGTTATTTTAAACTAACACAGTTAAAGGGATATTTATGATAGAGCAACGCTTACATTTAATGATTATCTGTGAAGATGAATATTTTTTTAATTGGATAGCATCGACAATTAAAGTCTCAGATATGATGATCAACGCAATAACGCGAGTGAACATAGACAAGCTATCCGAGATCTGCATATTACCCAGTTGCGACCAACTACTCATTATACAAGAGACACTTTATTTACAAAACGTCAAAAAAATTAATAGTAATTACGCTTCGATGGGACATGAGTTTCCATTATTGTTGGTAACAGATAGCTATGCTGATAATAATGATCGCAAAGATGCATTCACGATCATTGATACGATTGTCAAAGAGAGTTTATCTATTTACTCGTTACGGCACGCTATTCGATCTTTATTAAAAGACTACAAATTAACTAAACGATTACAACGCCTTGCTCATTATGATGCATTAACTGGGGCAGCCAATCGCTATTTATTTGATGACCGCATGAATGAAACGCTCAAAAAGTCGAAGCGTAATAAAGAATCGTTTTCCTTGTTATACTTTGATCTTAATGGTTTTAAAGTGGTTAATGATACCTATGGGCATCAAGTTGGAGATTTATTTCTTAAGCATTTTGTCATGCGACTTAACCAAGTAAAAAGAGAAACAGATACCTTAGCCAGATTAGGGGGAGACGAGTTTTGTATGCTGCTACCTAATACTAATGAAAAAAATCTAGCTAAGTTTATTGTCAGAATCATTGATTCTTTTTCAACGCCTTTTTTAGATTTCAATATTCAATTACCAATAAAATCAGCAATCGGCGGTGTCACGATCAGAGACCAAAATGAGAGTATGCTTAGCCCGCAAGAAATTGTGAAGATTGCAGATAAATGCGTTTACGAAGCCAAACAATCAAAAGAAACACATTCAGTGGTAAAAGTCATTTAATAGCCATTTTAATCAATATGGATCTATTTTAGCCGCTCCCGCCGGCATCTTTGCATGATTCATTTGCTAAAAAAGTAATCCTTTCCCCCCTTTAATTGACGTAAACAGGCTCTCTTTCTAATCAAAATCCAAATCATACGCTTACTATCAAGATAAATGTAAGCGCTAATGCCATGGATATAAAGTCACTTGATGGTCGCTTATGCAGCTGACTATTTTTTACAATTTTGACGAAACTGCTTATGACCTTTTTTAGTTTGTGCTTGGATTTTATTTAAAATTGCTTTGATTTCAGTTTCGTCTTTTGTTGCATTTAATGCTTTAAATAAGCTATTTAACTGCTTTATTTCTATTGCGTACTTTTTCTTTTGATTATGTTGCTTTTGATTATCTTGCTCAATGCTCATGCCTTGCATATTCGACATAGCAGACATGTCCATCTTGCCATGCTCCATCTCTTTCATTTCACTTTTGTCTGAATCAACATGCTGCATTTTAGTGATCATAACAGGTGTATATTGGCTCGCCCTGTCGCTTAGCATTAATAGCTCATTCAAGTGCTTTTGCATTTTTTTAGCGTCATCAGCTTTAAACCCTTTTACATAAGCTCTCAGTTCACTCTTCATGTACTTCATTGTGTCACCAAGCTCAGTATCTTTGATTTCACAATGCTCTGCATGTGCAAAGGCTTTGCTCATTGGCAATGAGAATAATAATGTACCAGCCAATATGAATGTTAATTTGGTTTTTTTAATTGTCATTTTTATAGCCATCGTTGTTATTTATAAAGAAGATAAAGTCATGTAAGCCTACTGTTTTAGTTTATTTTATTGTTAATTAAAGCAATAAAATAAACAGGTAAGCAAAAGGCTCACAATAGAGTCATTGTTTATTTCATGACTTTTTTGATGTCATGATAGTTTATTGTTGTGATGGGAAGTGTAATTGTTTACGCATACTTATTTTTTTCCATTGGAAATAAACCGCAGGTAAAATCAATAGCGTTAAAATAATTGCACTGACCATTCCGCCAATCATCGGTGTTGCAATACGTTGCATCACTTCAGAGCCAGTGCCATCACCGTACATAATAGGCACTAAACCGATAACCACCGTTGCTACCGTCATCATCACTGGCCGTACACGTAGTCCAGCCCCTTCCATCACTGCGTCTTTTAAATCCACAATAGAAAACTGCTCAAGACGTTGCAACTTCTTAGCCGCCAGCGATTGATTTAAATACAACAACATGATCACACCTATCTCAATGGAAACGCCCGCTAATGCAATAAAACCAACACCAACCGCAATCGAGAAGTTAAACCCAAGTATGAACATTAACCAAATACCGCCCATTAGTGCAAAAGGTAAGGTGGAGAGGATTAGCAATACTTCACCTACGCGTCTAAAGGCCAAATAAAGTAAAATAATAATGATTAAGATAGTAATAGGGATCACCTTCGCTAACCGAGCATTGGCTTTTTCCATATATTCATATTGACCAGACCAAAGTAATGAATAACCTGCAGGTAAATTAATCTGCTCATTCACAATATCACGGGCTTCATTAACATAAGATCCTAAATCGCGATCTTCAATATCTACAAAGATCCAACCATTTAAACGTGCATTTTCTGTTTTTATCATCGGCGCACCCGACTCAATATAAACATTCGCCACATCATTTAAGCTAATGGTCATTTTTGAAGGAGTAATAATAGGTAATGATTTGAGTGCAGAAACAGAATCTCGATAATCATTTGGGTAACGTAAATTAACAGGGTAACGCTCTAATCCTTCAATCGTTTCAGTGATATTTTGACCACCAATCGCCACGGCCACTAACTGTTGAATTTCTGCAATATTAAGCCCATAACGTCCGGCTTTTTCACGGTCAATATCCACTTTCACATAGCGCCCACCGGTAACACGTTCGGCATACACAGAAGCTGTTCCGGGTACCGTTTTTAAGATCTGTTCAACTTGTTTACCTATCTTTTCAATTTCTGCTAAATCACCGCCCGCTATTTTAATACCAATCGGCGTTTTAATGCCCGTAGCTAACATATCGATACGTGTTTTAATCGGCATCACCCAAGCATTCGTTAACCCTGGAAACTGAATTAAACTATCGAGCTCCTGTTTTAACTTATCTTTAGTCATGCCCGCTCGCCATTCGCTTTTAGGCTTAAATTGAATCGTCGTTTCTATCATGGTTAACGGCGCAGGATCGGTCGCTGTTTCTGCTCGACCAATTTTCCCCCATACCGTTTTAACTTCTGGTACGGTTTTAATTAACTTATTGGTTTGTTGTAGTATTTGACGCGCTTTGCCCACCGATACACCTGGGTAAGTGGTTGGCATATACATTAAATCGCCTTCATCTAACGGCGGTATAAATTCACTACCAATTTTATTCACGGGGTAGAAACCCACGACTAATAAACATAAAGCAAAAATTATCAATGTTTTTGGAAAGCGTAAGCTAAAGGTTAAAAAAGGTTTATAAATAGCCACCACGAAACGATTTAAAGGGTTTTTCTGTTCAGGTAAGACTTTACCGCGAATGAAGTACCCCATTAAGACGGGAATCAAAGTAATCGCTAAACCAGCCGATGCCGCCATCGCATAGGTTTTAGTAAAAGCTAACGGTGAAAACATCTTGCCTGATTGTCCTTCTAACGCAAAAACAGGTAAGAAGCTAAAAGTAATGATTAATAATGAAAAGAACAAAGCTGGTCCAACTTCCGTGGCTGCTTTTGCAATAACTTGCCAACGGTTGTCATCAGTTAGTGGTGTTTTTTCCATGTGCTTATGTACATTTTCAATCATCACTATCGCACCATCAACCATCGCTCCGATCGCAATCGCAATACCGCCTAAAGACATGAGATTGGCGTTAATACCTTGCCACGACATAATAATAAACGCGACAAAAATACCCACAGGTAAACTCAGTAAAACCACCAGCGATGAACGAAAGTGAAATAAGAAAGCAGCACAAACTAACACCACCACAATAAACTCTTCTAGCAACTTATCGTAAAGGTTTTCTACTGCTGAATTAATCAGTTCAGAACGGTCATAAGTTGGGACGATCTCAACCCCTTCTGGTAAACCATTTTGTAACTCATTCAATTTATCTTTAACTGCTTCAATTACCCCTTGGGCATTTTCTCCAAAGCGCATCACCACCACACCACTGACCACTTCACCTTCACCATTTAGCTCAGTAATACCACGGCGCATTTGCGGTCCTAAACGAATTTCAGCAACATCGCCTAATAACAAAGGAGTGCCTTGGTCATTAACACGTAAAGGGATATTTTTAAGGTCATCAATAGAAGAAATATAACCCGAAGTACGTACCATGTATTCGGCTTCAGCCATCTCTATTACACTTGCGCCAGATTCTTGATTGGCACTTTTAATAGCATTACTAATAGTCGTTAGCGATAAGTTGTAAGCACGTAGTTTATTAGGGTCAACACGGACTTGATACTGTTTCACCATACCGCCGACCGTTGCCACTTCAGACACACCCGCGACGGTTTGCAGTTCAAATTTTAAGAACCAATCTTGTAAACTACGTAATTCACTTAAATCGTGTTGCCCGGTTTTATCAACTAGCGCATAACTAAATATCCAACCAACTCCCGTTGCATCTGGCCCTAACGCTGAGCGGGCTTGCGATGGCAAATTTGGTGCAACTTGTGACAAATATTCAAGCACGCGCGAACGTGCCCAATAAATGTCAGTGTCATCATCAAAAATAATATAAACATAAGAGTCACCAAAGAATGAATACCCTCGCACAGTCACGGCACCAGGCACACTTAACATGGCAGTGGTTAATGGGTAAGTAACTTGATCTTCAACTACTTGTGGTACTTGACCTGGGTAAGTCGTTTTAATGATCACTTGTACATCGGATAAATCAGGCAAGGCATCAATCGGTGTTTTTTGTAATGAAAACACCCCGTAAGCGACAATCACCGCAGTCATCAACAGCACCATAATGCGGTTTTTTATCGACCAATTAATAACGTGAGCAATCATAATGTCATCACCCTTTCGTTAGAAGGTAAAGGAGTAGTGAGTAACGCACCGACATCTAATGAATCCAAATTATCTGTATTATTTAGTCCCACTTTATTTTCACTGTTAGGCTGCGAGTGGTTGCTCATCGCATCTTTATTTTGATTTTGGCTCTGATCATGCTCAGTGCTTTTTTGTTGCTCTAACATACGCTCAAAATCAGCACTAATGCTAGATTCACTATCCAATAAAAATTGTGCGGAAGTAACAACTTTCTGCCCAGCTTCTAGGCCAGATATAACTTCAATAGTTTGTTGGTTTTCAAGCCCCACTTTTACTAATACCGATCTGAATTTACCGTCTCCCATCGCTAATACAACACGATTCATATTACCTGCATAGATAACCGCTTCACGTGGAATTTGTAGGCGCTCTCCATCCATCTTAGGGCTGATAACCACCGAGGAAAACATATTAGGCTTAAGCTCTTCGTTAGGGTTATCAAACTCTAATCGAACACGAAGCGTGCGATTGCTTTGACTCATTTCAGGGTAGATAAAATTCACTTTCCCTAACCATTGTTTACCCGGAAAATAATCTAAGGTCATGGTTGCCGTATCCCCTAATTTAATTAAAGAGACTTGCGCGGCAAAGACTTCTACATCGACCCAAACAGTATCTAAATTAACCGCCGTGATCACTGTGGTAGAAGGTGAGATAAACGCACCTTCATTCACTTTTAAGTCAGTAACGGTGCCTTTTTTAGGCGCGTAGACATCAATCCGTTGCTTGACTTTTCTGTACTTGATCAACTGATTGATTTGCTCAGAACTCACACCTAGCACCGCTAAGCGTGTTTTTGAAGAGGCCACTAATGCACTACGATTAAGCTGCACAGCATTCAATAGCGACTCCTGTGCTTTTACCAATTCCGGAGAATAAAGCGCATACAG
Source organism: Psychromonas sp. SR45-3 (assembly GCF_014163575.1). Taxonomy (NCBI): domain Bacteria; kingdom Pseudomonadati; phylum Pseudomonadota; class Gammaproteobacteria; order Alteromonadales; family Psychromonadaceae; genus Psychromonas; species Psychromonas sp. SR45-3. The sequence goes on along the minus strand of NZ_JACJDP010000051.1, from coordinate 2,632 downwards.
TTTTTGGCCTTTTTTTACTTCAATACCGACAGATTTTACATAGAGTTCTTCTATCCACCCTGAAACACGACTATTGATTTGCCATAAGGCATCCTCATTAGCTTGCACACTGCCTAGACTTTTAATATTTAAATGGAACTCACCTTTGACTACGCGAGCGGTGCGTACGCCAAGGTTATTTTCAACAGCAGAAGAGATCATCACAGTACCTTCTTCGCTATTACTATCCGCTTCTTCATACACAGGAACTAAATCCATTCCCATTGGCGATTGCCCAGGTTTATCACGACGGTAATTTGCATCCATTGGTGCAACCCAGTATTTGATTTTAGGTTCCGCTTTTTGCTGTTCTTCATAAACAGGGACCAAATCCATCCCCATTGGTGACTTACCGGGTTTATCTCGACGATAGTTCGCATCCATCGGTGCAACCCAGTATTTAATTTTAGGCTCCGCTTTTTGCTGCTCTTCATAAACAGGGACTAAATCCATCCCCATTGGTGACTTACCGGGTTTATCTCGACGATAGTTCGCATCCATCGGTGCAACCCAATACTTGATTTCAGGTTCATTTGTTGATGCTTCAACTGTCATATTTGCACTGAACCATCCACTTTGGTGAGTAAAAAATCCAATGCCGATGCCAGCAATTAATACCACAACCAGTAATAATAAATAACGCATAATGTATTCCTTAAAGTGCCTGAAAATAACGAATTTTAGAAAGACTTTTCAGGCCATCAAAATAGAGTTGTTGATATTCGATAGAGAGATTCAATTCATCCATATAAGCTTGAATAACCTCAGTAAAAGGACGAGTATTTGATTGGTAACTTTGTACGTATGCTCGAGAACGTGACTTGGCTTGCTTTAACAAACTGTTTTTATAACGTAGCTGACGTGAAAGCAGTTGCTGATAATTAACAATCTCAGCTTGAAGCTGTGCATTGAGTTGACGAATTAAAAGGCGATGTTCAGCTTGCTTTTGGCCTTTATTGTGTAGCGCTGCAATCATTTGCTGATCTTGGCGTTGATCAGTAAAGATTGGCAAGTCCATAGAAACAAAACCACTCAGTAAATCAGGCCGAGCCTTACCATTATCAAATTTCGACAAACGGTGTCCATAACCTAATTCAACTTTAAAGCTGGGTTTATAACTCTGCTTTGCTAAATCAACATCACTGCCTGCTACGAAAATATTTTGTTTTAAAGCCAATACTTTAGGGTGCTTAGCTAATAACTCATAATGCTCTATATGATGAGTTTCACTACCTTTAATATAAGTTAAAGTATCTGCCCAAACAGGAATAGTGGCTGACAATTTATCGTAGGCTAACGGCCCTATCCATTCGCTTAATAAACTACGGTATGTCAAAGACTGCTGGGATAATTTAGCTAACTTTTCATCGAATAATCCAAGCTCAATATCTGCATTAATAAGGTCTTCATTTTCAATAAGCCCTAATGAATATTGTGATGCTAAGTCTTTATTAAGGCTGTTAAATAGCTTTTTATTTTGACTCACAAGCTGCTTCGATTTTTCAATGAATAAGATGTTAAACCATAAGTCTCGTACCGTTTTTTTCACTAATAAACGTCGGTCTGCTCCTTGAAAAACAACCGTTTCTGACTGTAATTGAAAACCTTGTTTCGTGATCGCTAATGAATCACCACGACTGAACTGCTGAGAGATACCCAGCGTTAATTGAGTCATGGCCTCATTATTTAGTGAAAAGCTATCGGTAGGTAAATTGGCGACACCTAGTTTGATCATAGGGTCAGCAAGGGTTGCACTATTGTTGCCCTTGGCAATTAAAGCCCCTTGTTGCGATTGATATATTTTTTGTCCAGGATCTTCTTTTAATGCAATCTGCAGAGCATCTTGTAGTGTCAGCGCGGAGACTTGCAATGTGATCACTGTGCATAACAGCGCAAATAAGTTACGGATTCTCATCTATTTTCCTTTATCCAGTTAATGGATAACTAATTAAGTTTTAAAATAAGGGTCACGTCATCTCAAAAAATAGAGAGATCACGGCTCAAAAAATTAACTTAATAAAGGAGGACGATAGAGGCTTTTAGGGTGAGCATGGAGAGGGGATAGATTTAAAACAGGGTAATTAAACGGGCTATGAGCAAACGATAAAATCACAGTACTTTCAATGAAATGCGTAACAGAAACAACGTTCATTAAGTCACAATTATCATTACAGTCCTGCATATTTATCAACATGTTCGAACAATCCACTGTGTTCATCATCAGCATATTACAATGTTTCACTGCTTGCGTATCACTTTCAAAAACCGGCACAGAAGCCATCACTTTTTGCATAAAAGTAACTTGTATAGTGATCATTAAAAGTAATGTGATGAATTTTTTCATTAACTAAGCATTAATATTCATGAGTGAATTGATAAAAGCGCAATGATAGCCGCATAAGTTATTAATATTAAGGTCTCCCCTTAGGGAAAGGTCAAACAAAAAATCCGCAATTTGATGAAAAAATAATGTAACTACTCAGCACTCATTAAAACTGAGTGCTTTTTACCAAAATAAAAACGTAAATGCTCAGGGCTAAGCTATTTATGCTTAGTTCAAGGCGAAAAAGCGCAGTTTAGTGGTTTAAATGAG
>NZ_JACJDP010000050.1:0-27659 GCF_014163575.1 Psychromonas sp. SR45-3 | reverse complement strand
TTGCTTTTCTGAAGTATTCATTGCTTAAACTCCTATTAAGCATCACCGGAAAAGTGATGTAGGAAGTAAGTATGAATGATATTTAAGTTTTGTTCCTTCTGCCGCAAAGCGGCTTCGTTCAACAGATTATTATACAGAAATATTCCGTATTTCCGGTGGAAATACGGAATAGTTTAATTTGACAAAATTAATTGAACATTACACTTAAAAATTAATAAATCAATATCTTACGATAAATTATCAAATACTCATCATGTAAATAAACCGAATAATTCCGTATTTTCGACGGAAATACGGAACAACAACTACACTGTATATAAAAACACCACTTTGTTACGATGAGGAAATGAAAATGAAATCTCCATTTTTAAGTGCCGTTGCCGAAAATATGCGTTTAAAGTTTTATGCAGAAAAAACCATTAAATCTTATATTCATTGGATAAGATCCTACATCTATTTTATTAATAAGCAGCACCCATTTAATTGCCATAATACCGAAGTTGAGTCTTTTCTTTCCTACCTTGCTAACACAAAAAAAGTAGCTCCACCTTTTTATTCTAAATAACGACAGACACTAGCACTAAACTCATTAGTTTATTTATATCTCGAGTTTTTGAATAGACCATTAACGTTAGAATTAAACTTTAATAAAACAAGTACACAACCGAAACTGCCCATCGTATTAACCCCTGAAGAAGTTACTAGCTTATTGAGAGAAGTCCCAGCAGCGGTCTCACTGCCTTGTTATTTATTATACGGTAGTGGGTTAAGGTTAATGGAAGCGGCTAGATTACGAATTCAGGATCTTGACTTTGATTATTTATCGATCAATATTTGGCATGCTAAAGGTGGTAAACATAGACGTGTAACCTTAGCGCCAGAACTCAAGCAGTCTTTACAAAATCAAATAATGAAAGCTAAGTTGTATTATCAAGAAGATATGCAAAGAAGTGATTATAAAGGTGTCTTTTTACCTCATGCTTTAGCGGGTAAATACCCGAATGCTGCTAAAGAATTTAAATGGCATTATTTATTTCCTTCAGTGCGCCTTTCTATAGAGCCAGGGACTAATAATTTAAGACGCCATCATATTCACGAAACAAATATTCAAAAAGCGATTAAATATACAGCGCGTAAGTTAAACTTTAATAAGCAAGTTACTTGTCATACTTTGCGCCATTCTTTTGCAACACATCTATTACAGCGCGGTGCTGATATCCGCACGGTTCAAGAACAATTAGGGCACTCCGATATCCGTACTACACAAATTTACACTCATGTATTACAAGCTGGTGCAAATTGCGTAAGAAGCCCGCTATCCGATTTAATGATTGATCAAAAATAAGACAAGCTTAATTGTTATGTAAAAAGAATATTCTTTAAGACTTTTAGTACCTTAGAAATAACAAACCTAATAATTTATTAAGCTGTTTTGTGCCGTTTTCCACGTTTTAACATTAACCCGAACAACCTAGAACGGGACGATAAATTTGTGGCTAATGGCTTAGCCACAATATAACTACATCAGTACAACTACACCAACCTCTAATTTATCTATTTTATCGAACAGCTTTTATTTATCTCAGAACTCGCTTACTTATAAGCTAGGCGCCATGTATAAGCCGTAAAATAAAAAGCTACCACCCAAACCGATTAACAAATCCTCCTCAATCTTTATTAGTGGAGATCTAGTTAACACTTTAACTTGCTTGAAGGAAGATAAGGGTAGGCACTGAGGCTAATTTTGATTACAGTAAAATAATTTAGTTATTTAATTTCAAAGTGTTAGATAGATTACTGATTCTTCTTTTTATATGTCCCCTTTTTTAGATGACAGTCTGAATGGACCAATTCATATAGAGTTACTTACTATAAAAAAACACTATTTACAGCACAGACTATTGATGAGTTAGGAGATTATTTTATGCAATACCATTTGAATGGTTTTAAACCAGGTAACTATCAAATTCCAGATTCGATTAGAAAGCCGGCCCCTACTCCACCTATTGTAGACCTGCCAAAAGAGGTCGATGTATTGATTGTGGGTTGTGGACCTGCAGGCCTAACAATGGCAAGACAGCTGTCTGAATTTAATGATATTACAACCTGTATTGCTGATTTAGAAGATGGCCCACTGCAGTTTGGTCGTGCCGATGGAATATCATGCCGTACTATTGAGATTATGGAAGGCTTTAACAGCAGTGAAATGATTGTTAAAGAAGCATATCGATTAAACCAGAATACATTTTGGGAGCCTGACAGTGAGCACCCAGAACAAATTAAGCGCACACATAAAGTAGCAGATGCGCGCATTGGTTTGTCTGAGTTTGCACATGGTATTGTCAACCAAGCACGTCTGCATGAATTGTTATTAGAGGGCATGAAAAACTCGGTGACTGGTTTGGTTCCTCATTATAGTCGACGACTCATTGAGTTAGATGTTGATCAAGACCTAACGCAAGATTTAGATGCGTACCCTATTACAGCAAAATTTGAATTAAATGACGGCTCTGACTCTCCAAAAATAGAAATTGTGAAAGCTAAATATATTGTAGGAACGGATGGAGCACGGAGTTCAGTTCGCCGTGGCCTATCAATTGACTTAAAAGGAGATTCCGCGAATAAAGCTTGGGGTGTGATGGATCTATTATTAGTGACTGACTTTCCTGATATTCGTGTTAAAAGCTTTATTCAATCAAAAGAATTTGGCGCTGTGATGACTATCCCGCGTGAAGGTGGGTATTTAGTCAGATTCTATATTGAGCTTGGGTTGTTAGGTAAAGATCAACGTGCGGCGGATCTCAACCTTAAAGCAGAAGATGTGATTGCTAAAGCACAGCAAATTATGCACCCATATAAACTCGATGTTAAAGAAGTTGCTTGGTGGTCTATTTATGAAGTGGGCCAACGTATTGCTGAGAAATTTGATGATACTCCCTTAGATAATCCTGATGGTCGTATTCCACGCGCATTTGTTGCGGGCGATGCATGTCATACTCATAGCCCTAAAGGCGGTTGGGGGCTAAATACGTCTTTACCGGATACTTTTAATCTCGGTTGGAAAGTCGCGTCCGTTTTACAGGGTAAATGTAAGCCTGAATTATTACAAACCTATGCCATTGAGCGTCGTAAAGTGGCGTTGCAGTTAATAGAAGCAGATAGGCAATTATCAAAACTGGTTGCCACACAACCAACGTCGAATGAAAGCGCTCCAGAAGCGAAAACCAATACCGCAGATATTGAAAAATTTATGGCCAGACAAAATGGCTTTGTTTCCGGAACCTCAATTGAATACAACCCTTCTTACATTTGTATGGGAGCAGAAAATCAACAGTTAGCCACCGGCTTAAAAATTGGGCAACGTTTTCATTCTGCTGAAGCTATTCGTGTTGCAGATGGTAGAAGAGAACATTTAGGTCATTTAAATAAAGCCGATGGCCGCTGGAGAATCTTTATTTTTGGTAATAAACAAAATCCAGGTGATAGCTCCTCTGCGGCGTATCAATTGGTAGAGTTTTTAGCGACGGCAGACTCATCACCTGTCAAAAGATATACACCAGCGGATGCAGACATTGACTCAATATTAGATGTCTACGCAGTGTTCCAGCAAGCAGACCTGTCAATTGAGAATATGCATGACTTCCTATGGCCCGCTAAAGGTATCTATGGGTTAAGAGATTATGAGAAAGTATTCCATGCAGAGCCAGGTAATGATGTTTTTGAACTACGTGGTATAAACCGTGAGCAAGGTTGTATGGTTGTTGTTCGACCTGATCAACACATTGGCAATATATTAGCGTTAGATGAACATGAGAAACTAGCTGAGTTCTTCGATACGTTTATGATCCCAGCAAATCAATAGATCACTTTTAACTTTCTAATACCATGCTTCTGTGGCACAAGTTGAACAAGGAGGTTCGACTTGTTATCCCGAGCTTGATAAAAGCGCGTTTTTTATAGGTGATCGCGCTACTGGTTGCAATACCTACGTCAGCTCCCACTGCTTCCATTTTTTTACCACACAAAATACCTTGGCAAACTTGGCGTTCTCTTTCTGAAAGAAACGATAAAGGTCCATCATTATTAATTTGTTTAGTTAAACGAAAATGCTGGCTAATAATGGCAGCCAATAAGTTTGCTTCACTAGGATCATTAAAAAGGCGTTGCTGCATAAAGGATTGACGGCCTTTGCGGCGATAAAGGTTAATATAATATTTACCCACTTTATCAGCCGTTAAAATACTCACCTTATCAGCAAGGTCACTTTGTTTAAAAAAATGCTCTTGATAACTATCTACCATACCGATTTTAAAATCTTGAAAATGCGATATGGTTGTTTCACCAACAGGTAAAGCGTTCAAAAGAGGGAAGTTTGGATCGGAATTGTAAGCCCCTTCAACGTAAGCATTCGATAAATTACGAGCAAGTAAATCGTCGTGAAAATCACGCGAAAGTAAACACTCGATAGTAGATCGCTCTCCCAAGAAAAAGACCGAACATTGGTCTGCACCAAAATAATGTTTAATCATTTCAAAAAACGGTAGATAGAATGCGTCTGTACCCGCGTGTTGAATGCAACGCGTTGTATAGTCGAGTAAATTCGTAGTTGATTCACTCATTTGATCACTTTGAAATTTTTCCAAAATATGTACCTTCTATAAAGTTTGCCAATGAAATATTAGGGATTACTCGCACTATGTTTAAAAACCGATACCGAAAGGTTGAAAGTAGGCGTCGCCAACAGCTGCACTACTACAAACTATTATTTAATGACTACAAATGATTATTTAGCTACTGCAAACGATTGCAAAATAATACGATAAACAATGAGCAGAAAATGATAGTCATATAGGAATATTAACCATCACTTTTTATATGCTTAGGTGGGTTTTAGTCGTTAAACTTACCGACTAAAATAAATGCGATGATGAAATGAATATTATGTTCAAATGTTTGATTAATCGCTAGTAGCTAATGTTTAACAACTAGCGATTAATTTTTAGCAATTAATATTTAACGACTAATAGCTCGCTGTAATTTCTTTTCCATCTTCATCACAATATTGACTAGCAAGATTACGCAAAGACGTTGCTAATAAACTTGCATCCACACCCACACCAACAAAACTAGCTCCTATTGCGGCATAGCCTTCAGCCAATGTTTTATCAACGGCTAATACTCCTGCTGCTTTGCCTGCTTTTAAGATTGTTTTAATGCCTTTTTCAACGGCAGCAACCACTTCAGGATGTCCTGGATTACCAACATAACCCATAGAAGCTGATAAATCAGAAGGGCCAATAAACACTCCATGAACGCCTTCGATATTTACGATCTCTTGTAAATTATCGATAGCTTGCTTGGTTTCCGCTTGCACAATAAGACAAATTTCATCATTTGCTTTTTGTAAGTAGCCTTCAATACCATTCCAATGCGCAGCGCGTGCCATGGATGTACCCAACCCTCTAATGCCTTGTGGTGGATATAAAGAGTCTTTTACTAACTGCTTCGCTTGCTCTGCGGTATTAACCATAGGTATCAATAAAGTCTGTGCACCAATATCAAGTAACTGTTTAATACTCGCAGTCGTTCCTTCCGGCGGTCTTACTATCGCAGGCACATCATAAGGTGCTATTGCTTGTAAATGGCTTTGGATACCTCGTAAGTCATAGGGAGCATGTTCTGCATCGATTAACAACCAATCAAAACCAGCACCGGCACCTATCTCTGCACAAATGGTGTCTGGTAATCCCATCCACAACCCAAACTGGGTTTTGTTGGACTTTAATGCTTGTTTAAATTTATTTTTTGGTAATTTCATTAACAGCCCTTCTTAAACAAAATGACAAGAGATAGTACCTAATGGACCGTAATCAGCATTTACTGTATCACCGGCTTTCACCGCCACTGGCGCAGTAAAAGAGCCTGATAAAATAATCTGCCCTGGTTCAAGTGAAATACCGTGTGGTGCAAAACGTTTAGCAACCCAGCAAATACCATTAGCAGGATGATTAAGAACCGCTGCCGCAAGGCCTGTTTCTTCAACTACGCCATTAATATTTAAGATACCACCACACCAACGTAAATCCATATCTAATGGCTTAATTGGGCGGCCACCTATGATGATCGCAGCATTACCTGCATTGTCAGCCACGGTATCCATCACTTTTCGAGTGTAACCTGTTTCAGGGTCCTTACGATGAGTTCGAGCATCAATCAATTCTAACGTAGGCACCACATAGTCGGTCGCATTTAACACGTCAAAAATGGTGATGTTTTCACCTTCTAAACGATCTTTTAACACAAAGGCAAGTTCAACTTCGATTCGAGGATCACAGAATTTAGACACCTCAATTTGATCGCCATCGTTATAAACCATGCTATCAAGTAATACACCAAAATCAGGCTCATTAATGTTTAATGCCTTTTGCATGGCGCGTGAAGTGTATCCAATTTTGTAACCGACCACTTTTTGGCCTTGTTCGATTTTTTTATTTACCCAACTTTTTTGAATTGCATAGCCATCTTCTAAGGTCATATCAGGGTATTTAATGGATAATGGTTTACCTTGTGTAGTACTCACTTCAGCTTGTAAATGGTCAATTGCAGCTTGTTCAATGATTTGTTGACTGAGCATAAAAAAACTCTCCCCATTAATATTTATTATTTCGCAAGATAGTCACGAAGGTTATTTTGATTAAATTTATGTTCCGGTAGCTCAGTAAGCTCAAATGAAATAGCAAGACCTTGGCTATCAAAAATACTCGCCAGATGGTCGGTTAGCACCGAAAATAAAAGTTTAGCAGCGCTGCCTTTCTGCTCTTCGGTTCGCCCTGAACCAATACGCACATTTAGATGAACAAATCCAAAACTTTTTGTGCCATCGGCAATTCTGAATTGTTCGCATTTATGAGCGCGGCAGCGGATCCCCGCTAAGGGAAAAATCCCCGTAGAAACAGCTGTATCAATTAAATCTGAGAACAAGGTATCTACATTCAGTTGCTTATCTTCTAAATTGCCAGAGTGTTCTAGTATAAAATGTGGCATCGTAAACCTCTCTTATTCAACTGGAAAAATGGCGTTAATTTGGCCGGTGCCAGAACTACCAAAGTAAGGAGTCACAACTTCAACCTTACCCTTGTATTGATCCCACCCTAATGCTCCAAGTAACATCGCGGTATCATGCATAAAGCCTTCGCCATGACACTTAAGTGCATACTCAGGTAACATTTCAGTGAAGGTTGCCCACTCACCTTGCTCCCACATCTCAACAACACGGTGATCGATATTTTCTAACAGTGGTGACCATGTTTTGTGTAGATAGTGTTCTGATACGCCATTTTGAGCAAAACGATGCGATAATGAACCTGAAGCAAAAATAGCAACGGTGCCATCATATTCTTCTTCAATGGCTTTTCTTAATGCCGCCCCCAGTTTTGCACTATCGTTTAAATCATGAACTTGGCACATGGCAGAGATCGACACGACTTTAAAATGTTTATCTTCATTCATATAACGCATAGGTACTAACGTGCCATATTCCATACCTAATGTTGTATCAGAATGTGCTCTTACGGCTACACCCTCTTTGTTAGCAACATCAGCGATTATGTCGCCTAATTCAACATTACCATCATAGCTGTAGGGCATATTTTTAATAAAATGTGGTAGCTCATTACTGGTATAAATACCCTCGAACTTTGGCGCATTATTAATGTGATAACCAGAATTAACCAACCAGTGCGTATCAAATACGACAATGGTATCCACGCCTAATTCTCGACAACGGCGTGAAATTTCTTTATGACCTTCAATAGCCGCTTCACGACAACCTTTATGCTCACCTTCCATCTCAGATAAATACATTGATGGGACATGTGTTATTTTGGCAGCAAATGCAAGTTTACCCATTTGAGTTTCCCTTATTATTAAAGTTTAAAGTGCGCCTAAAACAGGTACTTTATGTGTGCCATGTGCAATACACACGTTTTTAGTTTCCATATAAAAATCGAAACTCCAATCACCACCATCACGGCCGATACCTGATGATTTAATACCACCAAAAGGAGAAGGTAAGTTACGATTATTTTCAGAGTTAACCCATAACATACCTGACTCAACTTGTTTTGCCATTCGCATTGCTCGGCCTGTGTTCTCTGTCCAGATATAACCCGATAAACCATAGTCTGAATCATTCGCAATATTGATTGCTTGTTCTTCTGTTTCAAAACCAATAGCGGTTAATACTGGGCCAAATATCTCTTCACGCGCGACACGCATTGTATTATCGGCATCGGTAAATAAAGTAGGTGAAACATAATTGCCAGTCCCTAAATCAACACGATGAATTCCACCGACTTTAGTGGTTACACCATCTTGTTGCGCAATGGTCATATAACGCATGACTTTATCAAAGTGTTCTTTATGTACTAATGGCCCTACTTCCGTATTAGGGTCAAGTGGATGCCCTACTTTCAAGTTAGCAACGCGTTTCTCTAGTGCAGAAAGGAATTTTTCTTTAATGCCATTTTGAATTAATAAACGGCTTGAAGAAGTACAACGTTGACCATTCAGGCTATAGATCATGAATACAACCGCATCTAGCGCACGCTCAAAATTAGCATCATCAAATACAATAACAGGGTTTTTTCCTCCTAATTCAAAATGCACACGTTTTAAGGTATCAGCTCCTTGACGCATAATATGGCGGCCCGTTGCTGAATCGCCCACTAAAGCGACTGCTTTTATCGCAGGGTGTTCAGTCATACGCTTACCCACCGTAGTGCCCAAACCATTAACTGTATTCCACACGCCATCGGGGATCCCAGCTTCTTTGGCTATTTCAGCCATCAACATAGCACTGAGTGGCGTTTTTTCTGCAGGTTTATGGACGATAGTACAACCAGAAGCCAAGGCCGGTGCGATTTTCCATGTTGCCAACATAAATGGCGTATTCCAAGGTGTGATGATGCCAACAGGACCAATCGGCGAGCGTATAGTGAAGTTGGTATGTTCATCTTGATGAAGAGATAAACCATTTTGTGCTTCGGCCGCTTTATCAGCAAAGAATCTAAAATTAGCCGCACCACGGATCGCCGCCTGTTTCATAAATCGTATCGGTTGACCACAATCCATTGATTCTACTAAAGCGATTTCATCCGCTCGTTCAACTATTTTATCTGCAAAATGATGTAGGAGCTTTTTACGCTCTGCGCCAGGCATATCACGCCATGCAGGAAACGCTTTTTTAGCCGCTTCACATGCTTTATCCATATCGGCCTCAGTGCCCTCTGAAACTTCACCAATAGAGGTGTTATCTACTGGAGTGAAATTAGTGAATGTACTCTGGTTACTATAAAACTCGCCATCAACAAAGTGCCCTAAAGGTACATTTTTAAATCGTGATAAATAGTTTTTAGCTCTACTTAAGTTATTTTCAAATTCAGACATGAGTCACTCCAATTTATAAATTAATTAAAATATGTTCAGATAAAGTGTTTTGATAAAATTTTAGTTAACAGGTTAAGTATATTTATTTTAAAGGTCAACCCCAGTTCTCCTCTTATGAATAAAAACGAGATTTGATACACATAATGAATATAAAACACAAAAAATTGCGGGCAATTAGTTAACGTGTTATGTTTTAATTGATTTTTTTAATGAGGGGTCCAAAATGAAATTTCTAACATTTGTTCGTGAAGGTAAAGAGTCTTGGGGAGTGATAAATGATCAAGGTGTTATTGACCTAGGTAACTTAGTAGGCGGGAGTTTATTGCAAGTACTACAAGATGATAAACTTGAAGCAATGAAAAAACTGGCTAAAGCACTGGACGTGGATTATCAAGCAGAAGAAGTTGAGTTTTTACCACCAATCAGTAATCCAGGAAAAATTGCCTGTGTTGGCGTTAACTACGCAAACCGAAATGCTGAATATAAAGATGGTTCTGATGATCCAGAGTATCCAAGTTTGTTTTTACGCACACCAGACTCATTTACAGGCCATGCCCATCCCCTTATTAGACCACCTGAATCACACAAACTCGATTACGAAGGCGAAATAGTGATCATCATTGGTAAAGAAGGTCGTCGTATTTCAGAAGACGATGCTTACGACCATATTGCTGGTTTAACCATTATGAATGAAGGCACACTTCGTGACTGGGTTCGCCATGCTAAATTTAATGTGACTCAAGGTAAAAACTTTATTCACTCTGGCGCGATTGGCCCATGGATGGTGAGTGCCGATGAATTTACAGCAGAGCAATTCGAAAACTTGCGCGTCACAACACGAGTGAATGGCGAAGTTAGACAGGATGATACAACTGCGAGTATGATGTTTCCTTTTAAATATATCATTAGCTACTTTTCAAAGTTCTTCCACTTAAAGCCTGGTGACGTTATTGCAACGGGAACACCAAATGGTGCTGGTGCGCGTTTTGAACCGCCTCGTTACCTAGCACCGGGCGATGTTGTTGAGATCGAAGTAGAAGGTATTGGTACCTTAGTTAATGGTGTTAAGGACGAAGATTTATAATTATGACTAAAAGACTCCGTAGTTTCGAACGTTCACTGCCAATGACTTTATTGCAGACAAGAGAAGCAGTGATGAAAAAATTCATTCCATCACTCAAAGAACATGGTTTAACACCACAGCAGTGGCGTGTGATCCGAGCTTTGGAGCATGAAAATGGGCTTGACATCAGCACCATTGCTGAACGTTGTTATTTGCTTATGCCAAGTCTATCAAGAATTATTACGTTTCTAGTAAAAGAAAAGCTGGTTGAACGTCAAGCTTCCGAGCATGACCAACGTAGATCAAAAATTTTGCTAACTGATTTAGGCCGTGAGCTGTTTGCTAAAATCGCACCAAAATCTATTGAACGCTACATTGCGATTGAAGAAAAATTCGGCGTCAGAAAATTAGAGCTTTTATATGAATTGCTAGATGATTTGATCCAAACTTTAGAAGAGAGTGATTAATGTATAATTTAATCGATTCAACTTTATTAAAATCGGGTAGTTACCTTAATGGTAAATGGTTAACTAAAACGGAAACACAGGCAGATGTTCTTAACCCTGCAACAGGTGAAGTTATCACTACACTTGCCCTTTCTAATGAACAAGATGCAAAAGCAGTCATTGATGATGCAAATACTGCATTTCAAACGTGGAAAACAACGTCAGTACAAACTCGTTTTGAGTTATTAAAAAAATGGTTTGACCTGATCATCGCGAATAAACAAGATCTCGCTGCGATCATGACTATGGAACAAGGTAAAACTCTTACAGAATCACTTGGTGAAATTGATTATGGTGCTTCTTATGTTGAATGGTTTGCAGAGGAAGCTAAACGTATTTATGGCGATGTAATCAATTTACCAGGCCAAGACAAACAAGCCTTAGTCATTCGTCAACCTGTCGGTGTTGTTGCTGCCATCACACCTTGGAACTTTCCTAACGCAATGATCACTCGTAAAGCAGCGCCGGCCTTAGCTGCAGGTTGTACGATCATTATTAAACCCGCACTAGAAACTCCTTTATCTGCATTAGCATTAGCTGAATTAGCAGAGCGTGCAGGTATTCCTGCGGGGGTAATCAACGTCATTGTTGGTAAATCACGTGACCTAGGTAAAGTATTAACTGATAGCTCGATTGTTCGTAAGCTTACGTTCACAGGCTCAACACCTGTTGGTAAAGTGCTGATGAAACAATGTGCAGATACCGTTAAAAGAACTTCAATGGAATTAGGCGGTAATGCACCACTCATTATTTTTGATGATGCCAATATGGATAAAGCGATAGAAGCAACCCTTGCTTCAAAATATAGAAACTCAGGCCAAACCTGTATTTGTGCAAATAGAATATTAGTTCAAGACGGTATTTATGATCTGTTTGTCGCTAAACTTAAAGCAAGAGTTGAACAATTTAAATTAGGTAATGGATTTGATCAAGGCACCACACACGGTCCGTTAGTATCAGAAAAAGCAGCTAATGATGTTAATAATTTGGTTCAGCAAGCAATTAAACAAGGTGCAAAAGTTGAAATTGGCGGCAACATCTCAGATTTAGGAAGTTGCTTTTTCGAGCCGACTATTTTGACTAATCTTGATGCCAAAATGGATATTTTTAGAGAAGAGATATTTGGACCTGTTGCGCCGATCTTCAAATTCCATAGTGAACAAGAAGCTGTTGATTTGGCTAATGATACTGAATTTGGACTTGCTTCCTATGTATTTACCGACAATATTAGCCGCGCATGGAGAATGGCTACCAACATTGAATATGGCATGGTTGGTATCAATGAAGTGGCAATTAGCTCTGCAATGGTTCCCTTTGGTGGCATCAAAGAATCAGGTAATGGCCGAGAAGGCTCTAAATACGGTTTAGATGATTACACAGAAATGAAATACATCTGCTTGGGCGGTCTAGGTAGTTAATAGCTTTTAAGCCTTTGTTAACAGTTTAAAGGAGTAACATTATGATTTATAAGGTTACTCCTTTTCATTTATAGCTTTACTATTCACAGCAATACTATCCATCACGCAAAGCTTTTACCTCGTGTCACCCCCTTATATAGTTAATCAAATGTAACCTAATTAATAACGCTTGTTTATGTACAGCCTAAAATAACCTCATTTTCATTTAAAAAAGCGCTTTAATTCCCCCTCTCCCCAACAAGACAGAGGCTATAAGTATGAAGGTGCAGAGCTAAGGGATAATTAGAAATTTAATAACCAGTTTTTAATACAGAGGAGGTGATTGCCTAACAGACGACTCACAAAGGTCACTGCATATAAATGTATCTTTCTCTTTTATCTGGGTGTTCTGCAGGTAAGTATAAATTACATTTTGGTTGGTAATGAGCATATAAGGGTGTGGGTAGAAAAATAAGCAGGTATCGTTAGAGACCCTAACAAACTAAAAAGCCTACCAATAATAGAAACCACTTATAGTGATCGCTTTATTGGCAGGCTTTAAAATAGCAATAAATTACAAACTAAAGTACGGTTACTCTTTATCTGTTAATGGAATGATTAATAATGGACGTTTAGAATTTAACATAACCTTATTTGCCGTTGAGCCAGTGAAGAATTGACCTGCAGATGAAGATGTTCGAGTCCCCATAACTATAAGGTCTACATCCATTTCATTAGCAACTTTAACGATTGTTTTCCATACCACGCCTTCTTCAATACGTGTCTTTATTTTAGTAATTTTTAATACGTCGGATTCTTGCATTTCTGATTTCAAAAAGTCATCTACTCTTTTTTCAAGCTTGTGCTTCAAATTTACCAAGCTTTCGTTATAGAGTTCATCTAAATCAGCTTCTTCAATGAGGTCATTAATCCTAGATTTAATCGCACTACTTATCGGCTCGATAACGTGTAAGTAAGTAATTTCCGATTGATATCGACCACATAGATTAACCGCCGCGCGTAATGCAGGGCGAGATCCTTTTTCGATATCAGACGCATATAGTATTTTATTCACTTTTGATAACATAACTTATCCTTTGTTATATGAACGATCACGAATGTGAGGCTTATCTATATAGCCATATCGGTAATGCCATTGCGATCGGTGCTATCAAAGTAACCAATAATAACCTCACAATATCAGCACACCAAAATGGCGTCACCCCTTTGAAAATAGTGCTAGCTTTAACATCCTTGAGCACCGCACTTAATACAAATACATTCATCCCAACAGGCGGTGTTATCAAACTAATTTCAGTCACCACCACCACTACGATACCAAACCAAACAAGGTCAAACCCTAAGCTTTGCACTAATGGATAAAAAATAGGCACGGTCAATAACATCATAGAAAGACTCTCAAATACCATCCCTAATACGATGTAAATAGCCAGTATGACAAAAATAACTAGCATTGGTGTTATTTGCAGTTGGCTTACCATATTAAAGATGTCATCTGGCATGCCTGCTCGGTTAATAAAATCTGAATAAATAAGCGCACCAATAAGTACAGCAAATAACATCGCAGAAGTACGCGCAGTATCTGTTAATGTTTCAAATAAACCACCAAGAGAAAGAGATCGTCTGCTTATTGCGATTAAAAATGCACCTCCCGCACCCACACCAGCAGCTTCCGTTGGTGTAAATATACCGAAGTAAATACCTCCCATCACAATACCAAATAGAATTAATACTCCCCAAACCCCTTTTAATGCGGCCTTTTTCTCTTGCCACGACATTTTTTCACCACAAGGGCCTGTTTCAGGGTTACGCCAAACAGTCCACTTTACCGCACCCAAATATAAAAGAATGCCCATAAAACCAGGAATGAATCCAGCTGCGAATAGCTCACGAATACTGGTTTCAGTCATGATTCCATATAACACCAATATCACACTCGGTGGTATCAAAATACCTAATGTCCCACCTGCTGCAATCGATGCAGTTGCTAGAGAGTCTGCATAGCCATATTTACGCATCTCAGGCATGGCTACTTTCGCCATCGTTGCCGAAGTCGCTAAACTTGAACCACAAATAGCAGAGAAACCACCACAGGCAACCACCGTAGCCATTGATAAGCCACCTTTTTTATGGCCAAGAAACGAATAAGAAGCGCGATAAAGCTCTTTAGACAAGCCTGATTTAGTCACCAAATTACCCATCAAAATAAACAATGGGATCACCGATAAACTATATTCTTGTGCCGTGTCTGCTACTCGTTTTGCAGCCATTGATAAGCTACTATTCCAATTAAATGTCATCATGTTATCGAAGCTTAAGCCCTGCAGATAAGCAAATCCTGCAAAGCCTACTATTCCCATCGCGAACGCAATAGGGATACGTACGACAATAATAATTAATAACAGTATCGCAAAACCAATTAATGCAATCGTCATATTAAGCCTCTTTGTTTGTGGTAGATTTAGTTTTCTTTAATAGGTGATAAGTACCGTAACTAATCACTGTCGCAGCAGTTACCCAGCTCATTATGGCGATGTACTGCACCACGTATCCCATTGGAATAGCGAGAAATTCACTGGCCTCTGAACGCCTAATTGAGCGAGCACCTAGAAAGAATATTTTGGCCGCTAAATAGTATAAAGAGCTTGAAATAACCAATATTGAAAGAACACCCAACACTTTAACAATGGTTCCGCCTAAGAAATTATCCAACATATCAACAACAACATGGCCACCACGCCAAGTAATAATTGGCATCTCAGCAAAAACTATGATTGCAATACCAATTTCTGTTAACTCACTTGCAGCATCTAAAGAGTTGTTGAACAGATACCGCCCGACCACATCAGTACAAGTAATAAACATCAGTAATAACAATGTAATACCTGCAATAAGCTCTAATGAGAAGGCAACCCATTTAATGGCCATACCTTGTTCTTCATAGTGTGCTGAAATCCAATTATTTAGCGTCATAATTAGTTACCGTAATTTTGTGCAATTTCTTTTAATTCATCCAAAGCTTGTTGACCTTGAACGCCAGTATCTTTAACACTTTCTACCCATTCAGCTTCTAAACCTTCGCTAATTTTTTGAAATTCTTGGCTAAGTTTGCCGCCTTTTTCAGCTTCAACGATATTACCGCCCATTTCTATAGCGTATTGCTCACCTTTAACATCATCTTCATCGTATAAACGCCCTGCTAATGCAGATAGTTTTTCACCCGACACACTCATTATCGCATCACGATCTTTTTGACTTAAATTAGCTAGAAAATCTTCATTCATAAAAATAGAAAAACTTCCTAAGTACATACCGCCTGGTACTTTTAATACATTCGGTGCAACTTCAGCTAAACGTAACGCTTTTTGCTCATTAATAGGTAAAAATACACCGTCAATAACACCTTGTTGTAACATTTCATAAACTTTTGAAGCCGGTGCTGCGATTGGTGTTATACCTAAACGCTCTCCTAATTCACTTTGAATACCACCACCAATACGAATTTTCTTACCTTTTAATTGTGCAAGGCTAGTAATAGGATCGATGGTATGTACATAACCAGGACCATGAGTAAACATACCAATTAATGCTAAACCTTCGAATTCATGCGCTTTGGCAAAGTGCTTTTGTTGTACTCTCCAAAGAGCAACCGAGGCAGCTTCTGCTTTAACACCTAAACCAGGTAGTTCAACAGCCTGTGGCAGTTTGAAGCGACCCGGTACATATCCGTGGTAACTAAAACCTGCTTCAGCAACACCATCTTCAACCAAGTCATAAATACTTTTTGGGTGACCCATACCGTATTCAACTTTTACAGTGACTCGTCCCTCTGTCGCTTCTTCCACCCATTTCCCCCAAGTTGGCCAAAAATCGACATTCATGGTGTGGCTAGGTGGTAACCAAGTTGCTACATGTAAAACTTGAGCTGCAGTCGCTGCTTTTGATATTACTAAGCTAAAACATAATGCAATCATAAATTTCAAAAAATTCGTTTTCATCATTATTGCTCTCCTTTGAGGTATTTAATTCGTTCAAAATGGGTTTAAAACAACCCCTTTCATTACTAATATGTCCATGTATATGATTATGTCTTTGCTAATACAGCAACTTACAAGCACTCAAGCGGTAGATTGGATTGTTAAGGATCATTCATTATTCAACCTTTACAAACTCACTTACTTAACGCGTTAACCATTTACTTGAAATCATGTTAAATGAATTAGCTTCTGATATTAAGCTCTTTTAACGACATATTTATTGTTATGTGACCTCTCCCTCTCTTTCTATAATCGCGTAACACACTATATTTTTAGGTAAAAATGAATTTAACGTACTTATAAGACACGTGTCTCATTACTTAGTAATAGTTGTTTTATATAGACGAAAAAAACAAAAAGAGTATAAACAGCTGATATTCCGTATAAAAAATTAAAAATTGTAGTTAACACGTTAAGTTACTTGTTTACTTTACTGCTTAGTATCTGGTATTTAAATAAATAGCATCTAGTGTTTAAAAATTCGCGGTTAAGCCTCCCAATACAGAGCCTCATTTAAAAAGTGAGGAAAAAATAGGTAGGTTGATGTGAGCATTATGTAGAGAGAAATATTGAGATTGTGTACGAGGAATTGTAAGGACTTAATTCAAGCGGTTAACGGAGTTGATATTAATAAACGAAACAGAGGAGCAATAATGACCAAAAGTATGGGGGATATTTGATACACCATACTTTGCACAATTGAATTAAAATGCTATCAGTTTAAGTCAATAGATAAGCTCAATTAGATGATATGTTTAGTTTCGTTAAGTAACTTAGCATATGCACCAACAGGGAAGTTATTCAGTTTCTCAAAATCTGTACCATCATAACCTACGATTTTCCCCGTTGTTTTTAAACATTTAAGATCAATCATAATTACCCCAGCTGTCGGTATAATTTTTTCACGCCAAACAAATAAGTATAGCTCTTCATCAATTTTGTAATAATGACAAAGGTCAGTATCTGCCAAGCCCTTTTCAACTCCGTTAAGACATTGCCATGTATAATAATTTTGGTTCAAGTAGACATGCTCATAAGACTCATGTTGGCTATAAGTATATTGAACTCTTTTACCGATTAGCTCATCTGTATGTTGATGACCTCGACCTTGAGTATAGGCAGTGCCCATAGTAAATTGTACAAAGGCGGAATCAACCGGTGTCAGTAAATCTCCATCCATAACTCGTTGGTAAGCAGGACGCATCGTTTCTTGTTTGGATGGCATTCGATTGATAATAGCCGTTCCATTATCTGTATTTAAATTCATTACAAGGCTAACGCTAGTTGCTTTTTCCTTTGACTTAATAAAATCAACAAAATAAACGCCTTCTCGAATACTGGTAGCGGTATAAGCTTCAGTGACCTTTTCACCAACACCATTACCTTTTAAAATTTCCCACGTTAAGCTACTTCCACTATTAAAAACATGTCGAATCAACCATCCATTCTCCATGTAAAAATCAAAGGTCTTACCTTCTAAATCATCAACATACTTTAAAGTATTAGCATCTGAAGCAAAACCGTTAGCTAAGTCGCCTACTTGAACCCATTCTGTTTTGTTATCCATCATTTACCCTTTCAGTGATTATTCATAAGCTATGTCATCACCTATAAATCGATGACAACATGATATCTATGCTTTTATTTAGTCGAATTTAATTTGTTTAGACGTACAAAACCTGTGTTGTTACTTTTCAGCAACTTCTTTAAAGGGAGATAAATATTACTTAAGCTATTACTTAAGCGCGAACATGCACCTAGTATCAAGGTTTTAAATACGCGGGGTGCTTTATCTTTTAAATTTTTGGCTTTCAAGCTTTTGGCTATTAATGATTTACTTTGAGTTGAGACTTATTTTATCTGATGCGTTTACCCCAAATACATAAGCAAAAAAATAGGCTGTCCGAGTATTATTTTTCTAGGATGCGCCTAGAACTAAACCAATCCCAAACTAGGCCTAAATAGCTTGGTTTGAAATAGGTTTAGTCGAGTAAATATTTTTTATTTTGCTACTGATAAATAATGCTTAACGAAGTAATCAGATAAAACATGCCACTCAATTTTGCTACCTTGCGCTACAAACCATGAGTCGCCTGGACCAAATGTTTCTTCTTCACCCGTTTCTAAATTCTTTAATTTTAATGAGCCTTGCAAAATAGTGGCGTGCTCAGTAAAAGGATATTGCATTGAAAATACACCTTTCGTACATTTAAAAATTGCACAGGCCACAGGATCTTCAGGAGCACCATCGATCATCGCGATACTCGCCTGCGGATCTCCTTCAATAACAGTAGAGCCTAAGTTAGTAACACTTCCGATTTCTGCCATTTCCGGTAGAGCTGCATTAAGTAATATTGGTTTCATGTTCTGTTCCTTTAATTAAAGAGTAAGTAATAATTAATGTTTCTGAGTTTGAGTAATAAATTAAAATCTATCTAAAAGGTTATATTAACGACGCCCATTCCAATAACCTGATAGTTGATGCCACATTTTTCCGCCTGTTAATAAAGCAGGAGCAACGTAGTCCTTACCAAGAATATTGACATGAGGGATGTTGCTGATGAGCTCATATCTATCGGTTCTTTCTGTCATGCCTTCCGCTAATACTTTACAAATGATATGACTCGGCGTGACTCCGAAACCTGAATACCCCTGTACATAAAAGACATTGTCATGGCCTTTTAATGTACCCATTTGCGGAAATAAACTAGCACTAACACATAACGGGCCACCCCATGCGTAATCAACTTTAACTTGATCTAAATAAGGGAAGATCTTTAACATTTGGTCTCTATTCCAATTTTTTAAATCATTTGGAATATGCTCTACCGCTCTTGTTGCTGCACCAAAAAGTAAGCGATTTTCATTGGTCACCCTGTAATAATCGATCACTGGGCGAATATCGCTGTATGCTCCTCTTATTGGGCTTATCTGCTCGATCAGCTGATCTGACAAGGGCTCCGTGGCCATTTGAAATGCGTAAGTATTGATGGTTTTTTTGTGTAATTCAGGCTCCATCCCTTCTAAAAAACCATTACAAGCCCATAATAGTTTTTTAGCTTTAACGCTACCGGTCGGCGTTCGCACCGTTACCGTATCCCCATATTCCACGGAAATAACCATTGAATTTTCGTAAATTTTTACACCGTAGAGTTCTGTTACTGCTTTTGCTTCTCCCAGTAGTAAGTTTAAAGAATGCACATGCCCTGCCCCCATATGCTTTAAAGCACAACTATAAGCATCTGAACCTACGACACTTTTCACATCAGATCCGGTTAGCAGTTCAATTTCAGTATCAGAAGACACTGATTTGAATTCCTTTTCCCATGCTCTGAGTGTTTTTTCTTGACGAGGATTACTGCCTAAATAAGCGTAGCCATGACGAAAGTCTGCCTTAATATCATATTTTTCCGCACGCTCTTTAATAATGGCTGCACCTAAGTTACCTATTTTAAATAGCTCTTGAAGGCCTTCCGGTCCAACGTGTTTTTTAACGGTATCTAAATCATGACCAAGGCCCGCCATGATTTGCCCACCATTTCGTCCAGTGCCACCATAACCAAGGTAGCGCCCTTCCAAAATAACCGTATTAGTAAAACCTTTTTCAGCCAACTCAAGCGCGGTGTTAACTCCTGTAAACCCGCCTCCAATAATGACCACATCAGCTTCAATATCGTCTGTAAGTCTGGTGAAACTTAAGTCATATTTTTTTGTTGCTGAGTAATATGTTTCAGAGTCTAAATGTCTTTTCATCTTCTCATCCTTAGCGTTTTTTATGACGATATAAAAACATAGCCATCAACAGCTAACAATCAGCCGTAAGGTTGATAAAGCAGTATTCATTCAGAATTCAATCCAGAACAAAATACCTTAATCTACTGATTAATAACAACTTTAGTTTAAAAATAAAAATATTGATTGTGGAATAACTAAAAACACAAATGCGACATAGGTCAGATTACACCGCTAAAATACGCTTTCTCATCCTTAAGGTTGATTTCAATGTGAGGGATTATCTTTTTTAATAGCTCACCAGTTATGAAAAGGAAATGTCATGAGAAACGATATTAAAGTCATCATTTATGCTTCAGACGCTAGTCAAGGAAGTTGGAGAGCATTTGATGTCGCAATTAATCAAGCAATCAAGAATAAAGCAGAAATTGTTTATGTTCATGCGATTGAAAGTATTAAGACCATTACATCCGAGGCTTCCTATTCATATCTGCCAAAGGGAATAGAAAAAATCCATTCTTCTCAACGAAAGCAAGAAACCGCGTCAAAAATCAGAGAAAGAATACAGCGATTTGCACTGGTTAAATTTAGTGACTTAGGCACTCCTCCTAAATTTTCAATTAATATAGAATTTGGTCCTCCTGAAAAAGTCATCATAGACGTAGCAGAGAAAACCAATGCCGGCTTAATTATTATGGGAAACCGTAAATCCAGCCCTTTTTCCAGAATGTTCTTAGGCTCTACAGTCAATAAAGTTCTGCAAACAGCAACAATCCCAGTTTTAATGGTCCCCCTTCCAAATGGATTGGAAGCCCGTAAAAAATTAGCAACACTTTAATCAATAATCATCAAAGGATTTAATATGAAAAAATTAAAAGTTTGTTTAGCAATGTTACTACCCGTCGTATGTTCATCTGTTCCTGTCATGGCAGCGGAGTATCCTAATAGACCTGTAAAATTTGTAGTTCCTTGGCCGCCCGGTGATTTAGAAGATATTCTTACGCGCTTAATTGCAGAAGAGATGTCTAGCCAAACAGGTAAACCTGCGACTGTCATTAATAAACCTGGCGGTGGTGGCGTTATTGGAGCGGCACAAGTTGGTAGAGGTAAAGCTAACGGCCTCACTATCGGCTCTTTTGTTGCAGATATTCTGACTACACAGATCATCTCTGGTAATGCACCTTTTGATCAAAATACCTTTGAGCCTGTGGGTATTTTTTTAGATTATCCTTTTGTAATTGCAGCTAAAAATGACGCACCCTATAACAATATGGCTGAGCTAGCTAAGTATTCTCAGGAAAACAATGTCTCGCTAGCACATTTTGGTTATCAAGCCCTACCAACAGCGATTACCTTTAAAGCTGCTGATAAAATTGGCCTTAAATTCTCTTCAAACGCTCCCTTTGATTCCATTACCTGTAGCACCTTAGCAAATGGTGATGCAGACATTATTAATACAACCACACAAACTATTCTCGCTTGCTTACAATCAGGTGATGTCAAAATTATTGCTTCTATTACTCAAAATCGCATGAGTATTAGCCCAGATGTAGCAACGCTTAAAGAGCAAACCGGTGTAAAACAAACAACTTGGAATGGTCTATTTGTTAAAAAAGGCACACCTGAAAATATCAAACAAAAAATTGCTGATATAGCACAGGCGGCATTAAAGTCACCACAGGTAAAAGATATCAGTGAAAGCACTGGGGCTAATGTTTTTTGGATTGGCGGAACAGAAGCACAAACTATTGTTAACAATGATTTTTTAGGTGCGAAAGAGCTATTGGAATATATGAAGTAATTTAAATATGAGTAGATAAATTATCTACTCATATTTTCACAATAAGGGAGAAAAGAATGGCGATTGAAATCGAGATAGATGAAAAAAATACAAGTGACTCAACGGACAATGAATTACCGATGAACTATTACTTTTATTTATTATCTTTTATTGGCTCCCTCGTGCTGATACTTCTACAACCCTTTGAAGCAGCGGCAGTAACAACTACACATGGCTGGTATTCTCAGCCTTTTGTTGCCCCTTTATTTGGGTTATCTATTATTTCAATTTTTAGTGGTACCTATTTATTAGTCAACACTAAGAAAAATTTTCACTGTTTGAAAAATATAAACCCCATTGAGTTAAGTTTTAACGCAGTCAGTAAATATAGAACCGCGATTATAATTAGCATGTTTTTTTACTTATTTATCGCAAGTTTGTCAGTGGTCGGTTTTGCTATCTCAAGTTTTGTACTGATCATTTCAATGCTTTGGATTAGTAATCTATTTAATCGCTTTTGGGTGGTTATGTCGCTTATCTCAGTCTCCATCTTGATCGTAATATTTAGAGTCATCGTTAGTGTTTGGTTACCCGATGTTTGGCTGTATAACTTGTTTCCCGATTCTTTATCTGAATTCGCGAATATGTACTTGTAAATAGAGATAAAATTATGGATGTTTTCTTATTAGGCATGCAAGAAATAATAACAATAAACGTTATGCTTGCTATTGTTTTTGGTGCAATTTTAGGGGTGTCGATAGGCTCTATTCCTGGTCTTGAACCTGCCGGTGTTATTGCTATTTTATTACCGATGACATTTGCAATGGACCCGTTACCAGGCGTCACGCTATTACTTGGCGTCTATGGTGGTGCTTGGTATGGCGGAGCTATTCCAGCCATTTTGATGAATACCCCAGGTACGCCAGTTGCCGTACTGACCACTTATGACGGTTACCCGATGACCCAAAAAGGCAAGGGTAAAAAAGCACTATCGATAGCTTATTCTTCTTCTTTTGTAGGCGGTATTATTAGTGTGCTATCACTGATATTTTTAGCACCAATATTATCACAGGTAGCCACATTATTTGGCTCAACAGAGTTTGCTATGTTGGCCGCTCTAGGCATGATCTTCGTTGTTATGGCACATTATAAACAAGCATTTTCAGCCGCTATGATGCTTGGGTTAGGTATTTTCTTTGGCTCAATTGGCATTGATAGGTCCTATAACACCATGACCTATACATTTGAACAAGAATGGTTATACGGAGGGGTACCTCTTGTCCCAACCGTCATTGGTTTGTTTGCTATGTCACAAGCATTTGTGTTGTTATCTCAAAAAGGTAATGACTCACAAGTTACAAAATATGAAGGAGAAGGCCGATTCTCAGGCATGTTAGTGGTGTGGAAATATAAGTGGACCGCTTTTCGTTCAGCAGCATTGGGCGTGCTCATGGGATTATTACCCGGTGTTGGTGAATTTGGTTCTCAATTCTTTTCTTACACCCTTGCACAAAAATTTTCTAAAACACCAGAGAAATTTGGTAACGGAGCAGAAGAGGGATTAATTGCCTCTGAAACATCAAATAATGCGGTAACGGCATCGGTTATGATCCCCCTACTTGCTTTTGGAATTCCTGCTGATGCTTTGATGGCGATGTTACTGTCAGTATTTATGGTTCATAACTATATACCCGGTCCTACCCTATTTGCTGAGCACCCAGAGTTTATTTCTGGATTATATATATCGATATTTTTAATCAATATCGTGGCATTTTTATACCTGACTTTTTCCAGTAAATTAATTGTTAATTTAACAAGAATTAGAGGTCGTTTTATAGGCGCCATTATTTTGATTCTTGGTTTTATCGGTAGTTATAGCCAAAACTATCAATTTTCAGATGCACTCATTGCATTAGGCTTTGCTGTTTTTGGATATATTTTAAAAAGAGAGCAAATCCCCGCGGTTCCAATCATTCTTGGCTTAGTCTTAGGCCCTGTATTTCTAACTCGAGTGAAGCAAGCACTTGGCGTTTCTAACGGTGATTTCGCCATTTTTGTAGAACGACCAATTAGTTTAACGCTACTGATCATGATCATTGTATCGATCACATTATTTGTAGTGACGTTAGTTAAAGACTCAAAAAAATAAATATTAACTAGGAGAAATAAATGAACAAATTATGGATGACAATAAACGGTGCCAATGCAGAGGGCGATTTATCCCCGATTTCAGTACTTAACCCTGCAGATGAAACAGTGATATATGAAGCGCCACAAGCATCTATAGAGCAACTTGATTTAGCCGTTGAAGGTGCAGTGAGTGCATTTAAAACTTGGAGTGCATTAACCCAAGCAGAACGAGATGTTTATATTAATAAAATTGCAGATACGATTGAAGAAAATGCAGAACAACTCGCTAATATAATAGTCAACGAACAAGGTAAACCATTACAACTTGCACATATGGAAGTGGGTGGCGCAGTCGCTTGGACAAGGCATGCAACCAATATCGACATTCCAGTGGAAGTTTATCAAGAAACAGATGACAAACGCATTGAAGGCAGACGCAAGCCTATTGGCGTTGTCGGTTCAATCACGCCATGGAACTGGCCATTAATGATTGCAATATGGCACATAATACCAGCACTTAGAATGGGTAATACGGTTATTAGCAAACCCTCTGAGTTGACCCCTATTAATACCTTGCGCTTGGGAGAACTACTTCAAGATGTATTGCCTGCAGGTGTTTTTAGTGTGGTATGTGGCGATGGAAAGATTGGCCAAGCAATGAGTGAACACAAAAACATTAATAAAATTGTATTTACTGGTTCAACCTTAAGCGGCCAACGTATCATGAAATCAGCGGCAAATAACCTTAAGCGTTTAACTCTAGAGCTTGGCGGTAATGATGCAGCTGTCATTCTACCCGATGCTAATTTGAGCAAACTGGCTGAAGCTATTTTCAATACGGCATTCATTAATATGGGACAAACATGTGCCGCTATTAAACGAATTTATGTACACCAATCACAACATGATCAACTGTGTGAATTACTCGCTGAAATAGCGGATAAGAATATTGTTGGCTCAGGTTTATCATCTGATACCACCTTTGGTCCAGTTCAGAATAAAAATCAGTTAGAAAAAGTTATTTCGCTGGTTGAAGATGCTAAATCCCATGGCGCGACTATTTACGCCGGAGGCAACAGATTAGATACCCCAGGTTACTTTTACCCCCCTACTATTGTTGGTAATGCAAGCCATGGCATGCGTATTGTTGATGAAGAGCAATTTGGGCCAGTTGTTCCTATTATTAAATACACTGACGTTGATGATGCAATTCAGCAAGCTAACTCTTTAGAGGTTGGTTTAGGTGGTTCAATTTGGGGAGATTTAGACTCAGCAATTCAATTAGCATCAAAATTAGAGTGTGGGACGGTTTGGATCAATGGTCATGCTGAAATACTACCCCACGTCCCATTTGGAGGCTGTAAAATGTCAGGCTTTGGTGTTGAATTTGGGCTAGAAGGTTTATTAGAAAATAGCTTGCTGCAAGTAACCAACATTAATAAAAGTTAGGTTAATGCTTTGATATAAAACTCACTCGATAATGTTTCAGTGTTTCAGTTTAGTTATGAGCATTATCGTGTGAATTTAATTAACTTAGATCCCCTCTAATACCACTCTACTCGAGCTAATTCAATCGTCAAAGTCAGTAAAAATCAACTTATAGAATACAGTTTGCACCATAAACTTTATTTACTAACTCAATCTTACTGCTCACTTGTAATTTAGAAAATAGATGTTGTAAATGCGTTTTTACAGTCGGTAAGCTCGATTTGAGATTTGATGCAATGGTTTTATTTTGCAATCCTTGAATAGCTAGTTGAAGAATTATTTTCTCTTTATTCGTTAAACCATACTGCAAGCAAAAATCCTCATAGCTAATCTTAGTATTATTCTGTAACTGCTTATTTAAAGTGAACTCTATATAACGTTGTAGACCTACTAATCTGGCTAATTCATTTTTATTAAGTTCTTCAGAGTTTTTGTTGAAAAAAAGCGATGAGCCACCAATCATGACGCCATCTTGATAGTAGAATAACTCAATAATGTCTCTTACATCCCATTGCCTAACAAAATCAGAATAATAGGTATTATCGGCCTGCTGTGATCTAGGAACAAGATCACTCATTCTCACTACACGGTCTAACTTATGTTGAAAATTAGTAGGATGTAAAGGATCAAGTTTGTAGAAATTTTCAGTATATTCGCGATGCATCATAGTAGCGATATTATAGGTTTCGTAACACAAAGGTTTACAAGACTCATCAACCAAATAACTGACTGTGCCTGCTATATTGAAACTAGAACTCAATAATGTAACAACTTCATTTTGAAATTCATGTAATTGCACTATATTAGCGTTAAGACTTCCCATATAAAACCTCCCTGAATACACATATTACTTAACACGTTAAGCATTTAACGAAAAGATGCTACCTTATTTGTAATCATTAAAAAGTTAATCACTTCACACTATTAAATTTTTTTATTTGAATATGACCTATTACAAATTATTGATTAACGCATCCCTAATATTAAAGAACTGCAAAGCATCGTAAAATACAATGGGGAAGTTGGCACATGGTCTGCCATAGATATTCGGTACTTTGCCGGCATTTAGGATTAATAAAGATCCATCACAACTATCTCTAGTATGTTTTAGATTATAGTGATGCCTGATCCTATATTTTGCCACATAAAGTTCGCTCTAGACCTATTTATACTCCGTCGCTTTGAAGACACCTTTTTAATAAAAACCATTATTCAAGCTGCCAATAAACAGCTTTTTAAGCACGGTTATGAATGGTGACGTAAAAACACCAGTTAATGACATTCCAAAGCCTATAATCTAATGAATTTTATAAAAGTTAATGTTCTAAAAATTGTAGTACTCAGTTATTTCCCTTCTTTATTTATTCATTTAATGAATAAAAACGGCGACTTTGATGTTCTATAAAATATATTTCACTCCTGTATTTTTGTTATTTTTTAAATGTCATTGAAGGTTTTTTAATCTTTTTCAGCCGTTTGAAAGCAATTTTCAAAGTAAAAGTCAGATCTGTTTTAAAAACATTACTAATGGTAAAACCTATCAATTATTACTATTTTCATACTTATAATTTAAGTTCCCATATACCACAAAACTGCTCTGCAACACTGACTGCCATTGATTTTTATACTTGATAAAAAGAAGATGTTTACTCTTTTTTAGCTGGTTACCTTCACTTTAAAAACAAGCTTGCCATTATCCTATTAATTACAAAAATAACGACAAACCACCACTATTAAAGGGATTTCTTATTGCCATCGCAAAGTGAACCTTTTATTTACTTCATCCGTATCACCACTTTTACGATCGACAAGTTAATTCAATTATTTGTCATTTCTTAACCTGCTATTAACCCCAGGAAGACTATTATCTTCCTCCGCAACGACCGATAAGGGATAAAACTTAACCGTTGTTGTCAGGTGATAACAGATGAACAAATACACGGCTTGCAAAAAATATTTGCAATAAAGGAAATTTATTTCCCACTAAGTAGGTCTTTTGAAGTGAGTGTGTATTAAAACAAGATGAAGCAAAGGAGTTGGCTGATTCAAACCTTGTTA